>NZ_JBDJLK010000014.1:0-96966 GCF_039673335.1 Pseudomonas sp. TWI929 | reverse complement strand
CTTAGTGGGGTTTTTTGTTAATTTCCGGGGGGTTGGGGGGTTCCCGGCGATGGGCTGCAAAGCAGCCCCAAAATTTCAAATCAGAAGAAGGTCCCGACGATTAGCTGCATATAAGTCCCGCCGTCCGTCCCACCCAACTGCGTACCGCCATTCGCAGCACTGCGCTCCGGCTTGTAGAAACCCACCAGCGGGCTGATCAGCAGGTGGTCGTTGACCATCCATTCCACATACAGGTCCAGCTCGCGCCCGCCCAGGTTGCCCCGGTCGGTGTCCAGCGTATCGAAGTCGAAGTACAGCGCGCCGACCGTCAGGTTGTCGCGTGGCTTGCCTTTTAGCGCCACGTGGTGCACCTGGCTGTTCTTGTTGAACGGCCCGGCATAGTTGGCCGCCACTTCACCCTGGAACCAGGTGCCGTAGCCTCGGCTCAGGCCATAGAACAGCGGGTCGAAGTCTTCGGAAAAGCGGCTGTAACGGTAGGTGGCGGTCGGTGACCAGGGCAGCGCGGAGAAGGTCCAGTTACCCTCCAGGTACCAGGCGTTCTCGCGCCCGCCGGTGCGGTCTTGGGTTACGTATTCGGCGGCCAGCTCCAGGTCTTTCACGCCCAGGCCGCCGCGCCCGCGCAGGCTGGCGGTGTCCATGCCGTCGCGGTGTTCCAGGCCCAGAAGCTGCGCGTAGCGCTGGTCCACGTCGAGGCCGTGGATCCAGCTCAGGCCGACGGTGCCGGCGTCGGCGACATGCTCCAGGTTGGCTACCGCCAGCGAAGTGTCGGCCTGGAAGTGGTTGTCGGACTTCAGCCACATCAGGTCGCCGCGCCAGCCTTGTTTGCCGCCCAGGCGCAGCACAGCGGTGCGGTCGAAGGCCTTGCGGGCGGCCAGGTAGTAGGCGCCGCCGCGGTCGAAGTTGGCACCCAGGTCTACCTTGCCCAGGTTGACCGGGTCGCCCTGGATCAGGAAGCCGTCACCCAGGGTCACCACCTGACGCCCACCGGAAATGTCCACGCCGTCTTCGCCCAGGGCCGGGAACAGGTTGGCCGAGCGCCAGCCCAGGTACAGGTCTTCGATGGCGGTGCGGCGCTCATCGCCCAGGGTCAGGCCGGCAGCATCGCCATCGCCCCAGGTGGCGGAACTGAGCAGGTTGAAGGCGCCGTACAGTGCGCCGCTGTCGGCCAGGGCCTGGCTGCCGCTGAGGCCGTACTTGATGTAGCCCTCTTGCCAGGCGCTGCTGCCGGGCTGGCGGTTGCCGGCCTGGTTGAAGCTTTCGTCGCTGTGGAATACGCCGAACAGGGCTTCGAGGTCGGCGTTGAGGGTGCTGCCGTTGTGGTTGTACAGCTCGTACGCTTGGCTGGCGGGTGCGGTCAAAAGAAGGGCCAATGTGCAGGCGAGTGTGTGCCTCATGGTGTGCTCCATGTTTTTGTTGTTGTTTTTTCGGTTACCTGCGCCGGCCTCTTCGCGGGTGAACCCGCGAAAGGGCCAGAACAGGCTGAAGATCAGAGCTTGATCAACACCGACTTGAGCTCGGTGTAATGCTCGATGGCCGCCGCGCCCATCTCGCGACCGACGCCGGACATCTTGTAGCCACCAAACGGCAGCGCCGGGTCCAGCGCGCTGTGGCAGTTGACCCACACCGAGCCCGACTTGATGCGCGGGATCATGCGGTGCACGGCGGACAGGTCGTTGGACCAGATGCTGGCGCCCAGCCCGTAGGGGTTGTCGTTGGCCATGCCGATCACTTCGTCGAGGTCATCAAACGGCATCGCCACCAGCACCGGCCCGAAGATTTCTTCCTGCACCAGGCGGTGGCGCTGGTCGACATCGACGATCACCGTCGGCTTGACGAAGTAACCCGGCCCGAAGCCTTCGCCACCGCAGGCAATGGTCGCGCCCAGCTCGCGGCCCAGTTCGATATAGCCGGTGACACGGTCCTGTTGCTTGGCCGAGATCAGCGGGCCCATCTGTACCGCCGGGTCCAGGCCGCTGCCCAGCTTCATGCCATTGGCGATGCCGGCGATGTCGGCCACCACATTGTCGAAGTGCTTGCGGTGCACATACAGCCGCGAGCCTGCGCAGCACACCTGGCCCTGGTTGAAGAAGATTGCCGTGGCGGCGCCAGCGGCGGCTTCCTGCAGGTTGGCGTCGGGCATGACGATGGTTGGCGACTTGCCGCCCAGCTCCAGGGTGACGCGGGTCATGTTGTCCATGGCCGCCTTGCCGATCAGCTTGCCGACCTCGGTGGAGCCGGTGAAGGTCAGTTTGTCCACGCCGGGGTGGCGGCTAAGCGCGGCACCGGCATTCAGGCCGGTACCGGTGACCACGTTGAACACGCCTGCCGGGTAGCCGGCTTCGTCTACAAGCTCGGCCAGCTTGAGCACGCTCAGCGGGGTTTCATCAGCAGGCTTGAGCACCACGGTGCAGCCGGTGGCCAGTGCCGGGCCCAGCTTCCAGCAGGCCAGCAGCAGCGGGAAGTTCCAGGCGACGATGGCGCCGACCACGCCGACGGCCTCACGGCGTACGAAACCATGGAATTGGTCGTTGGGCATCAGCGGCATGGAGGCCTCGACGGTGCTACCCTCGATCTTGGTAGCCCAGCCCGCCATGTAGCGCAGGAAGTCGATGGCCAGTTGCACGTCCATCACCTGGGCCACGGCAGCGCTCTTGCCGTTGTTCAGGCATTCCAGTTCGGCCAGTTGGCGGGCGTCACGCTCCATCAGGTCGGCCAGGCGCCACAGCAGGTTCTGCCGTTCCCGCGGGCGCAGGCGGCTCCAGGGTGAATCGTCGAAGGCCTGGCGTGCGGCGCGCACGGCGCGGTCGACATCTTCGGCTTCGGCGGCGGGCACCTCACCCAGCACTTCGCCAGTGGCCGGGTTGCGGAACGACAGGGTGCGACCGCTGGCGGCGTCCTGCCAGTCGGCGCCGATGCGCATCTTCAGCTTGCGTTCGAGGAAGGCGCGGGTGGCGGGCAGGATGGGCAGTTCGGAAAGCATGGGGCTGTGCCTCTTGTCTTTGGATGTGACGGGCACTGGCGCAATGGCCGTGCCAAGCTGGGCTGATGGCCGCAAAGCGCTGAAGGTATTGGGTTTTGCCTAGGTGCAAGGTTGTGATTGCAGGCGTGCGCTGTTGCACATTGAGACGGTGTGAGACGGTGGTGAAACAGTGGCTGTTCCGGCCTCTTCGCGGGCTCGCCCGCTCCCACAAGGAATGTGTAATGCCTGGGGGCGGTGCAATACCTGTGGCAGCGGGCGAGCCCGCGAAGGCCTGCACAGCAGGCCCCTGTCTCAGGATGAAACACCCTGTCGCGAAATGGCACGCTGCAATTGGCCATCTCTGCCGATGTCCAAGCACCGAAAACCGGCTAAAAGGTTGAAAGGAAAAGCTTTTACAGCACCTGGCACAGTTCCTGTATCACAACCGTCACATGCACACCTGCTGTACCAAAGCGTGCGAAAACGATAAGAACAACAACCGTGGAGGTCTGACCTTGAAGACGACTCGACTCCGGCGGCATGCGGGCAAACTGGCGCTGGTCGCCGCCGCGCTGCTGAGCACCCAGGCCATGGCGGCCGAGCAGGGCCCGAGCCTGTTGCAGAACAAGTGCATGGGGTGCCATATCCCCGAAGGCAACGACACCTATAGCCGCATCAGCCACCAGCGCAAGACGCCGGAAGGCTGGCTGATGAGCATCGCCCGCATGCAGGTGATGCATGGCCTGCAGATCAGCGACGACGACCGTCGCACGCTGGTCAAGTACCTGGCCGACAAGCAGGGCCTGGCGCCTAGCGAGACCGATGGCGTGCGCTACGCCATGGAGCGCCGGCTCAACACCGTCGAGCACTTCGACACCCAGCTCAGCGAAACCTGTGGCCGTTGCCACTCCGGTGCCCGTGTCGCCTTGCAACGGCGCCCGGCCAAGGAGTGGGAACACCTGGTCAACTTCCACCTCGGCCAATGGCCGTCCCTTGAATACCAGGCCCAGGCGCGTGACCGCGACTGGCTGCCGATCGCCCTTCAGCAAGTAGTACCCGAGCTGGCCAAGCGTTACCCGATGGAAAACGCGGCCTGGGCCGAATGGCAGAAAGCCAAGCCCAAGGCCGACGCACTTCCCGGGCAATGGGCCTTCAGTGGCCACATGTTGGCCAAGGGCGATGTGCGCGGGGTGATGAGCGTTACCGCCGACGAGGGCGATACCTTCAAGGTCGAGGTCAAGGGGGCTTACGCTGACGGCACGCCGTTCAACGGCAGCGGCTCGGCAATCCTCTACAACGGCTATGAATGGCGCGGCAACGTCAAGGTCGGCGACGCCAACCTGCGTCAGGTGTTCGCTGCGCTGGATGGCGAAATGAAAGGCCGCATGTTCGAGGCCGAGCACGATGAGCGTGGCCTGGACTTCACCGCCGTGAAGGAAGGCAAGGCGCACTTGCTGGCGGTACAACCGGCGTTCATCAAGGTTGGCAGCGAAAGCGAAATCACCTTGGTCGGCAGCGGCCTGTCCGGCAAGCCGGAGCTGGGCGCCGGGGTGGAAGTGACCGAAGTGCTGGAGCAGACCCCAACCCTGGTACGGGTCAAGGCCCGCGCTGCGGCGGATGCCAAGCCTGGTCAGCGTGAAGTTGTGGTGGGCGCGCTCAAGGGCGCCAACCTGGCGGTCTACGACAAGGTCGATGAAGTGAAGGTAGTGCCGGCGTTCTCCATTGCCCGCATTGGCGAGAACGACGCTTCGGTGCCGAAGGTGCAGGGCCGTTTCGAGGCCGAGGCCTGGGGTAAAGACGCCAACGGCCAGCCACTGCGCATCGGCTACCTGCCGGCCAGCTGGAAGGTCGAGCCGTTCAACGAGCGTGCGGTCGAGGATGAAGACGTCAAGTTTGCAGGGCAGATGCAGGCCGATGGGGTGTTTGTGCCAGGCGGTGCCGGGCCCAACCCTGAGCGCAAGATGATGACCAACAACGCCGGTAACCTGAAGGTCATCGCCACGCTGGCCGACGGCGGCCAGACCGGCGAAGGGCACATGATCGTCACCGTTCAGCGCTGGAACAACCCGCCGCTGCCGTAACGGCAGGGCGCAACGGTTTTCCAACGGATCGATTATCGGGAGGTCGCCATGGGCGCACTACTGAACCTGGTCGAACGCAACCTGCATGAAGTGCAGGTCGATGCCGACCGCATGCTGTTCCATATCCCCAGCAGTTCGCTGTTTGCCACCGATGCGGTGACCGGCAGCATCATCGACGCCTTGCGCCAGCAAGGCTGCTCGGCCGAGGAGCTGATGCAGCGCCTTGGCCAGCAGTTTGCCGGCGACGATATCCAAGACACCCTGCGCGAGCTGATCGCGCTGGAACTGGTCAGCGACGGCTCGCCGCTGACCCCGGAAATCGCCCTCAAGCAGGTCGAGCGCACCGCGCTGAACACCGTGGTGCTGAACGTTAACACCGGCTGCAACCTCAGCTGCACCTATTGCTACAAGGAAGACCTGGACAAGCCTTCCGCCGGCAAGAAGATGAGCACTGACACGGCCGAAGCCTCGGTAGAGATGCTGCTCAAGGAGTCGCCCAACGAGGAACGCTACAGCGTGGTGTTCTTCGGTGGCGAGCCGCTGTCCAACCGGCCGTTGATCGAGCACATGGTGGCGTACTGCGAGCGGCGTTTCGCCGAGGCCGGCAAGCAGGTGGAGTTCATCATGACCACCAATGCCACGCTGCTCACCGAAGAGATCATCGACTGGCTCAATGCCCACCGCTTCGGCCTGTCGATCAGCATCGACGGCCCCAAGACCGTGCACGACCGCAACCGCATTACCGTGGGCGGGCAGGGCACTTATGACGTGGTGCGGCGCAAGGCCGACCTGTTGCTGTCGCGCTACACCAGCCGCCCGGTGGGCGCGCGGGTCACGCTGACCCGTGGCATCACCGACGTCGAAACCATCTGGAACCACCTGTTCAACGAAATGGGCTTCGCCGAGGTCGGTTTTGCCCCAGTCACCTCTGGTGACATGGCCGACTTCAACCTCACTGGCGAAGAGCTGGTGCAGGTGTTCGCCAACATGAAGGCGCTGGGCCGCAAGTACCTGGAGGCGGCACTGGAGCACCGCAACATCGGCTTCTCCAACCTGCACCAGCTGATCACCGACATCCACGAGGGCCACAAGAAGGCCCTGCCGTGCGGTGCCGGGTTGAAGATGCTGGCGGTGGACCACAAGGGCGAGCTGAACCTGTGCCACCGCTTCACCGGCTCCAACCTGCCGACCTTTGGCAACGTGCACCAGGGCGTCAAGCAGGCACAGCTCAACGACTTCCTGTCGCAGCGCCTGGACCGCAGCAACACAGGCTGCGAAAGCTGCCGCATCCGCAACCTGTGCTCGGGCGGTTGCTACCACGAGAGCTACGCACGCTACGGCGACCCGCAGCACCCGACCTACCACTATTGCGAACTGATGCGTGACTGGGTCGACTTCGGCATCGAGGTTTACAGCCGCATCATGGCCGCCAACCCGGCCTTCATCGATCGCTACATCACCCCGCGGAAGGCGCACTGACATGAAGCACTTGAAGCCCCTGAACAACAAGGCGCGCATCCTCGAGCAGGCCGCCGCCGAAGACCGCGTCGAAGAAGTCATGGCCATGAGCGCGGTGGCGGGCTGCACCGCCACCACCGACCCGGGTTGGGAAGTGGATGCCTTTGGCGGCGTCAGCTCGCTGTGCCAGCCGATGGAGGCCGACCTGTACGGTTGCTCCGACCCTTGCTGGTGGCCGGCCCAGGTGCCGGACATGATGAGCACCTACCAGGAGTGGAATGCCCAGGCAAGCAACTCCCAGGAAGACTGGCGCAACCTCGGCACCGTGTTCCCGAAAGACAAGTGACCGGCCCAACAAGAATGACAAGGGGAAACCGCATGAAAGCTGGACGCTGCGCGCAACTCGCGCTCACCATCGCCGCCACGGCCTGCGCCGGGCTGGTACAGGCCGACGACACCGGGCCGGCGCTGAAGGCTGGCCACGAATACATGATCGTGACCAACTACCCGAACAACCTGCATGTGGTCGATGTGGCCAGTGACACGGTGTACAAGAGCTGCGTGATGCCCGACAAGTTCGGCCCCGGTACCGCGATGATGGCGCCGGACAACCGCACCGCCTATGTGCTCAACAACCACTACGGCGACATTTACGGCATCGACCTGGACACCTGCAAGAACACCTTCCGCGCCAACCTGTCCAGTGTGGCGGGCGAGGTGGGGCGCTCGATGTACTCGTTCGCCATCAGCCCGGACGGCAAGGAAGTGTACGCCACGGTCAACCCGACCCAGCGCCTGAACGACCACTACGTGGTCAAGCCGCCGCGGCTGGAAGTGTTCAGCACCGCCGATGGCCTTGAGGCCAAGCCGGTGCGTACCTACCCGATGCCGCGCCAGGTTTACCTGATGCGTACTGCCGACGATGGCACCCTGTATTTCGCCGGGCCGGACATCTACAAGATGGACGTGAAGACCGGCAAGTATTCGGTGGCCTTGCCGCTGCGCAACTGGAACCGCAAAGGCTACAGTGCCCCGGACGTGCTGTACTTCTGGCCGCACCAGAACCCGCGCCACGAGTTCTCGATGCTGTACACCATTGCCAAGTTCAAGGATGCCAAGCAGGACCCGAACGAGGCCGAGCTGCTGTACGGCTACCTCAGTGTCGACCTGAAGACCGGCAAGACCCATACCCAGGAATTTGCCGACCTGACTGAGCTGTATTTCACCGGCCTGCGCTCGCCCAAGGACCCGAACCAGATCTACGGCGTGCTCAACCGCCTGGCCAAGTACGACATCAAGCAACGCAAGCTGATCAAGGCGGCTAACCTTGAGCACACGTACTACTGCGTCACCTTCGACAAGAAGGGCGACAAGCTGTATCTGGGCGGCACCTTCAATGACCTTGCCGTGTTCAACCCGGATACGCTGGAAAAGGTGAAGAACATCAAGTTGCCGGGTGGTGACATGTCCACCACCACGCCGCAGGTGTTCGTCCGTTAAATCGGTGTTGGCTTCTTCGCGGGCAAGCCCGCGAAGAGGCCGGCACAGACAACACAAAAACAACAAGAGATCGCCCATGCCCCAGCCAAGCTACTCCCAGGGCAACCAGGCCAAGCCCCTGCTGACCCAATGCATCGGCGACGCCTTCGACACCACCGTCGCCCGCTTCCCCCACCGCGAGGCCCTGATAGTCCGTCACCAGGCCCTGCGCTACACCTGGCAGCAACTGGCCGATGCCGTCGACCAGCACGCCCGCGCGCTGATGGCCTTGGGCGTGCAACCCGGTGACCGCTTAGGGATCTGGGCACCCAACTGCGCCGAATGGTGCATCACCCAGTTCGCCAGCGCCAAGCTCGGTGCGATCCTGGTCAACATCAACCCGGCCTACCGCTCCAGTGAGCTGGACTACGCCCTTGGCCAGTCCGGTTGCCGTTGGATAGTTTGCGCCGACGCATTCAAGACCTCCGATTACCACGCCATGCTGCTGGGCCTGGTCCCAGGCCTGGCAGGCAGCCAACCGGGCGCCCTGATCTGCGAGCGCTTCCCTGAGCTGCGCGGCGTGGTCAGCCTGGCCGCCGCACCACCGCCGGGCTTCCTCGCCTGGCACGACCTGCAGGCCCGTGCCGGGGCCGTCAGCCGCCAAGCCTTGGCCGAGCGCCAGGCGCAACTGCGTTGCGACGACCCGATCAACATCCAGTACACCTCGGGCACCACCGGTTTCCCCAAGGGCGCCACGCTCAGCCACAGCAACATTCTCAACAACGGCTACATGGTCGGCGAAAGCCTGGGCCTGACCGAGCATGACCGGTTGGTGGTGCCGGTGCCGCTGTACCACTGCTTCGGCATGGTCATGGCCAACCTCGGCTGCATGACCCACGGCAGCACCCTGATCTACCCCAACGATGCCTTCGACCCGCTAGCCACGCTGCGCGCGGTGGCAGAGGAAAAGGCCACTGCACTGTATGGTGTGCCGACCATGTTCATCGCCGAGCTGGACCACCCGCAGCGCGGCGAATTCGACCTGTCGAGCCTGCGTACCGGGATCATGGCTGGCGCCACCTGCCCGATCGAGGTGATGCGCCGGGTAATCAGTGAGATGCACATGGCCGAAGTGCAGATTGCTTATGGCATGACCGAGACCAGCCCGGTGTCGCTGCAGACCGGCGCTACCGACGACCTGGAGCGCCGTGTAACCAGCGTTGGCCGCACCCAGCCACGGCTGGAGAACAAGGTAGTCGATACCGACGGCAACACCGTGCCGCGTGGCGAAATCGGCGAGCTGTGCACGCGCGGCTACAGCGTGATGCTGGGTTACTGGAACAACCCCAAGGCCACGGCCGAGAGCATCGATGAAGAAGGCTGGATGCACACCGGTGACCTGGCGGTGATGGACGAGCAGGGCTACGTGCGTATCGTCGGGCGCAGCAAGGACATGATCATTCGCGGGGGCGAGAACATCTACCCGCGCGAGCTGGAGGAGTTTTTCTTCACCCACCCGGCGGTGGCCGATGTGCAGGTGATTGGCGTGCCGTGCAGCAAGTATGGTGAGGAGATCGTGGCCTGGGTACGGTTGCATCCGGGACATGTGGCCAGCGAGGAAGAACTGCGCGAGTGGGCGAAGGCGCGGATTGCGCATTTCAAGGTGCCCAGGTACTTCCGCTTTGTCGAGGAGTTCCCGATGACGGTGACGGGCAAGGTGCAGAAGTTCAGGATGCGTGAGATCAGTATCGAGGAATTGATTGCTGGCTGACCATTTCCATGCTGTTACGCGGTCCCTGTGGGAGCGGCCTTGTGTCGCGAAAGGGCCGCAAAGCGGCCCCGGCAATTTATGCGTCGATGCTGAAGTCCTGGGGCTGCTTCGCAGCCCTTTCGCGACACAAGGCCGCTCCCACAATGACCGCGCCAGGCATTCAGTCCTTTAGCAACTCCGGGCTGTTGAAATTGCTCAACCTGCGATCACCCTCGGCACACTCCAGCGCCACTACCTCGTCGCGCAGCAAGGACTTCTGCAAACTCCGCTCCCCCTCGGCCCAGGCCTGTTCCAGCACCGGCAACACCCGCCGCGGCAGCACGCTGAACATCGGCTGCCAATAGCCCCCCTGGCGCACCATGGCGGCGCAGTCATGAACTGCTGCCACCCGCAGCAGGTCCTCGATCAACGCCCGGTCAACCAGCGGCGCATCGCAAGCCTGCACCACCACCCATTCATGCCGCGCCACCTTAAGCCCGGCAATCACCCCTGCCAGCGGCCCAGGGAAGTCCACCTCGGCATCACCCACCAACTGGTCGGCATACGCCCGGTAGGCATCCTGGTTGCGGTTGCAGGAAATCACCAGGTCGTCGCTCAGCGGCCGCACCACACGGTGCACATGCGCCACCAGTGGCTCGCCTTGCCAGTCAATCAAGCCCTTGTCACGGCCACCCATGCGCTGCCCGCGGCCACCGGCGAGAATGAGGATGGAGCAGGGCGGCAATGCATCAGGCATGAAAAAGGGTTCCAGGCAGTCTTTGCCGGGAACCCTCCCATGTCACGCTGGGCTTGTCCAGTCAGCTGTCGCTGACTATCGGTTGCGTGTCGGCATTATTTGCCTGGCGACGCCCGGCCAGGCGCATCACCACCACGAAGAACACTGGCACGAACACCACCGCCAGGGTGGCGCTGAGCATGCCGCCGATCACCCCGGTGCCGATGGCCTGCTGGCTGGCCGAGCTGGCACCGCTGGCAATGGCCAGTGGCACCACGCCGAGGATGAACGCCAGCGAGGTCATCACGATCGGCCGCAGGCGCAGGCGCGCGGCCTGCACGGCAGCGTCGGCGGCATTCACGCCCTGGTCGACCAGATGCTTGGCAAACTCGATGATCAGGATGGCGTTCTTCGCCGACAGGCCGATCAGGGTGATCAGGCCGACCTTGAAGAACACGTCGTTGGGCATGCCGCGCAGGGTCACCGCCAGCACCGCGCCGAGTACGCCGAGCGGCACCACCAGCAGCACCGCGGTCGGGATCGACCAGCTTTCGTACAGCGCCGCCAGGCACAGGAACACCACCAGCAACGACAGCGCCATCAGCATCGGTGCCTGGCTGCCAGACAGCCGCTCCTGCAGCGACAGGCCGGTCCACTCCAGGCCGGCACCAGCCGGCAGCTGCGCCACCAGGCGCTCGATCTCGGCCATGGCTTCGCCTGAGCTGTAGCCGGCCGCCGGCTCGCCGGAAATCGACACCGCCGGGTAGCCGTTGTAGCGGGTGAGCTGCACCGGGCCGCTGACCCACTTGGCTTGAACGAACGCGCCCAGCGGTACCATCTTGCCACTGTTGTTGCGCACATGGATTTTCAGCAGGTCTTCGACCTGGCTGCGCTGGTCGCCTTCGGCCTGCACCACCACCCGCTGCATGCGGCCCTGGTTGGGGAAGTCGTTGACGTAGCTGGAGCCCACGGCCACGTCCAGCACCGTGCCGATATCGGCAAACGACACGCCCAGGGCATTGGCCTGGCGGCGGTCGATTTCCAGCTGCACCTGCGGGCTTTCCGCCAGCGAGGCTTCGCGCACGTTGGTTAGCACCTTGCTTTTGGTGGCGCTTTCCAGCAACTGGTCACGGGCAGCCATCAGCTCGGTGTGGCCCATGCCGCCGCGGTCCTGCAGGCGGAACTCGAAACCGGTCGACTCACCCAGGCCGTCGATTGGTGGCGGTAGGACCGAGTAGGCGATGGCGTCCTTGAGCTGGCTGAAGGCCATGGTCGCACGGTCGGCAATCGACTGGGCGCTGTCGTCGGCGCCGCGCTCGGACCAGTCCTTGAGCGTGGTAAAGGCCAGCGCCGCGTTCTGCCCGCTACCGGAGAAGCTGAAACCGAGGATCAGCGTGGTATTGCCTACGCCCGGTTCCTCGGCATTGTGCGCCTCGATCTGCGCGGCCACCTGCTCGGTACGCATGCGGCTGGCGCCCGGCGGCAGCTGGATGTCGGTGATGGTATAGCCCTGGTCTTCCGTTGGCAGGAATGCCGTGGGCAGCTGGCTGAAGCCGTAGCCCAGCACAGCCAGCAGCACCGCGTACACCAGCAGGTAACGGCCGCTGCGCTTGAGGGCTTGCACCACCCAACGCTGGTAGCCTTTGCTCATGCCCTCGAAGCGGCGGTTGAACCAGCCGAAGAAGCCCTTGCGCTCGTGGTGTTCACCCTTTGCCACGGGTTTGAGCAAGGTGGCGCACAGCGCCGGGGTCAGGCTGAGGGCGAGGAATGCCGAGAACAGGATCGACACCGCCATCGACACCGAGAACTGCTGGTAGATCACCCCCACCGAGCCTTGCATGAACGCCATGGGCAGGAATACCGCTACCAGCACCAGGGTAATGCCGACGATCGCGCCGCTGATCTGGCCCATGGCCTTGCGCGTGGCCTCCTTGGGCGGCAGGCCTTCTTCGGCCATGATGCGCTCGACGTTTTCCACCACCACGATGGCATCGTCGACCAGGATACCGATGGCCAGCACCATGCCGAACAGGGTCAGCACGTTGACCGAAAAGCCCATGGCCAGCATCACGGCGAAGGTGCCCATCAGCGCCACCGGCACCACCAGGGTTGGGATCAGGGTGTAGCGCAGGTTCTGCAGGAACAAGAACATCACCGCGAACACCAGCAGCATGGCTTCGAACAGGGTGTTGATGACCTGTTGGATCGACACCTTGACGAACGGTGAGGTGTCGTAGGGGATGTCGTACTTGACCCCCTCCGGGAAGTAGCGCGCCAGCTCCTGCATCTTCGCCCGCACCAGGGTGGCGGTTTCCATGGCGTTGGCGCCGGGCGCCAGCTGCACGCTGAAGGCGGTGGCCGGCTTGCCGTTCAGGCGCGTGCCGTACTGGTATTCCTGGGCACCGATCTCGACCCGGGCAACATCACCGATGGTGACCGTGGAGCCGTCCGGGTTGGCGCGCAGGACAATGGCGGCAAACTCTTCGGGGGTGCTCAGCTGGCCCTTGACCACCACGTTGGCGGTGATTTCCTGGGTGCTGCGGCTGGGCAGGTCACCGATGCTGCCGGGGGCGACCTGGGCGTTCTGGCCGGCGATGGCTTCGGCCACGTCATTGGGCGTGAGGTTGAAGCCGATCAGCTTGCGTGGGTCGATCCAGATACGCATGGCACGCTCGGAGCCATACAGCTGGGCCTTGCCGACGCCCTTGAGGCGGCGGATTTCATCCATCACGTTGCGCGCCAGGATGTCCGACAGGGCGGTCTCGTCGAGCTTGCCGTCTTCGGAGGTAAGCGTGGCCAGCAGCAGGAAACCGGTGGACACCTTTTCCACCTGCAGACCCTGCTGGGTGACCGGGCGTGGCAGGCGCGACTCGACCACCTTCAGGCGGTTCTGCACATCGACCTGGGCCAGGTCCGGGTTGGTGCCCGGGGCGAAGGTGGCGGTGATGGTGGCGCTGCCCAGGCTGCTCTGCGATTCGAAGTACAGCAGGTTGTCGGCGCCATTGAGCTCCTGCTCGATCAGGCTGACCACGCTTTCGTCCATGGTCGCCGCCGAGGCGCCCGGGTACACGGCGTAGATCTCCACCTGCGGCGGGGCCACGTTGGGGTACTGGGCCACCGGCAGTTGCGGGATGGCCAGCGCACCGGCGAGCAGGATGAACAGCGCGACCACCCAGGCAAAAACCGGGCGGTCGATGAAGAATTGCGGCATGAATCAGGCCCTCACTGGCCGGTGTGCTGTGCGATGGGCGGCGTCCCGGATGCATTGTCGACCTGCACCTGGTCACCGGCCTTGACGTGTTGCAGGCCCTCGACCACCACCCGCTCGCCGGGGGCCAGGCCTTCGCTGACGACCCAACGGTCGCCCTGGGCGCTGCCCAGTACCACCTGGCGGTCGCTGACCCGGGCCTGCTGGTCGACTACCAGCACCTTGGGCACGCCTGCGCTGTCACGCAGGATGGCGCGCTGCGGCACGCTCAGGCCCTTGGGTTGCACGGCCTGCTCCAGGCGCACGCGCACGTAGCTGCCGGGCAGCAGGTCGAGGTCCGGGTTGGGGAACTCGCTGCGCAGGGTGATCTGGTTGGTGCTGGGGTCGACACTGATGTCGGAGAACAGCAGCTTGCCCTGCAGCGGGTAGGTGCTGCCGTCGTCCTGGATCAACGTGGCGCGGGCCTGGCCGTCGCCCACCTGTTGCAGCTCGCCGGCACGCAGTGCGCGGCGCAGGGCGTTGAGCTCGCGCGTGGACTGGGTGACATCGGCATGGATCGGGTCCAGTTGCTGGATGGTCGCCAGCGCTGTGGTCTCGTTCTGCCCGACCAGCGCGCCTTCGGTGACCTGGGCGCGGCCGATACGGCCGGAAATCGGCGCGGTCACGGTGGCGTAGCCGAGGTTCAGGCGGGCGCGCTCGAGTGCCGCCTTGGCTTCGGCCACTTCGGCATCGGCCTGCAGGAAGCTGGCCTTGGCGTTGTCGTATTCCTGGCGGCTGACGGCCTTGTCGTCGACCAGCTCGCGGTAGCGCTGTTCCTGCAAACGGGCCTGGTACAGGGTGGCCTGGGCCTTGGCCAGGGTGGCCCGGGCGCTGTCGTGGTCGGCCTTGAACGGTGCCGGGTCGATCAGGAACAGCACATCGCCTTGCTTGACGTCGCTGCCTTCGCGGTAAACACGCTTGAGTACCACGCCGGCGACCCGCGCACGTACTTCGGCAGTGCGCGGCGCGAGGATACGGCCGCTGAGTTCGCTGCTGATGGCCAGGGGCTGCAGTTGCAGGGTTTCCACCCGCACTTGCGGGGTGGGGGCCTGTTCGTCTTGCTCGGCGCTGTCGCCGCAGCCGGCCAGGGGCAGGCTCAGAAACGCCACGAGCGCCAACGGGCGCAGGCGCGGGGGGAGGGTAGTAGGCATGCGGATCTTCCGATGATGACCGGCTATATCCTACGGCAGGCGTTGCCTGGGCGGCTGTTAATACCTGTAGGACGAGTGTGAAAAAGTGTGAAGAACAATCCTGTGGTGCTGCAGTGTTCTATATCCTGAGTATTCCTGTGCCGGCCTCTTCGCGGGTAAACCCGCTCCTACACAGGTTTCAGGTGCTGTGCGGTCCCTGTGGGAGCGGGTTTACCCGCGAAGAGGCCGGCACAGGCATACCTCAACCCAGATTTGATCCGCCTATGCCGAATATTTTCCTGGTCGAAGACGACAGTGCCCTGTCCGAGCTGATCGCCAGCTACCTGCAACGCAACGACTTCCATGTCCAGGTGATCGCCCGGGGCGATCATGTGCTGGACGAGTATCGCCGGCAAAAGCCCGACCTGGTCATCCTCGACCTGATGCTGCCGGGTATCGATGGCCTGCAATTGTGCCGCTTGCTGCGCCAGGAGTCGCAGGGCCTGCCCATCCTGATGCTGACTGCCCGTGACGACAGCCATGACCAGGTGCTGGGCCTGGAAATGGGTGCCGACGACTATGTGACCAAACCCTGCGAACCCCGCGTGCTGCTGGCCCGGGTGCGTACCCTGCTGCGCCGTAGCAGTGTCAACGAGCCGCGCCTGGACAACGACCTGATCCTGATCGGTGGCCTGCGCATCGACCTGGCCGAGCGTACAGTCAGCTGGCGTGGCGAAGAAGTGGAGCTGTCCAGTGGCGAGTACAACCTGCTGGTGGTACTGGCGCGCAATGCTGGCGAGGTAATGAACCGCGACCGCATCCTGCAGCAACTGCGTGGCATCGAGTTCAACGGCACCGACCGTTCGGTGGACGTGGCCATCTCCAAGCTGCGGCGCAAGTTCGACGACAACGCCGGCGAAGCGCGCAAGATCAAGACCGTGTGGGGCAAGGGCTACCTGTTCAGCCGCGTCGAGTGGGAGTGCTGACCGGCCATGCTCAAGATCCTGGTGCGGCTGTACCTGGTGATCATCGTTGCCTACGCCGGCGCGTTATTGTTCATCCCTGACACTATCGTCGGTCTGTTCCACGAACGCTTCATGGCCTACAACCTGGACCAGGCCAAGGGCGTGCAGTCGTTGATCGTGCGCCAGTTCCGCCAGGCCCCGCGCGAACAGTGGCCGGCGGTAGAGCAGGAACTGGCCCGTGATTTTGCGCCGCTGCAACTGCAGCTGCTACGCATGGAACAGGCCGAGCTGAGCGAAGAAGAACAGGCGCGCCTGGAGCACGGCCTGTACGCGGTGCGTATTGCCGAGTGGGGCTACTACGAGACAGTGCTGGCGCCATTGGACAAGGAATGGCTGGTGCGCCTGCATTCGCCGCCAGACCCGCTGGACATCAACGTGCTGTCGTGGGGCGTGACCGTGCTTATTGGTGCGGCCATGCTGGGTTGCCTGCTGCTGTGGGTATGGCCGCACTGGCGCGACCTGGAACGCCTGAAGGAAACTGCCCGGCGCCTGGGCCAGGGGCAGATGGCCGAGCGTACGCACATCTCGCCGCATTCCAACATCGGTGAGCTGGCCGGGGTGTTCGACACCATGGCCAGTGACCTGGAACGCCACGTCAACCAGCAGCGCGAGCTGCTCAATGCGGTGTCGCATGAGTTGCGCACGCCCTTGACCCGGCTGGACTTCGGCCTGGTGCTGCTGTTTGACGAAGTGCCGCCGGCCAGCCGCAAGCGCCTGCTGGAGCTAGTGGGGCATGTACGTGAGCTGGATGAGCTGGTGCTGGAACTGCTGTCCTATAGCCGCCTGTATAACGCCGACCAGGCCCGCGAGCGGGTCGAGGTGTCGTTGCTGGAGCTGGTCGACAGCGTGCTTGGCGGTTTCGCCGAGGAGCTTGATAGCCGCGGTATCCAGTGGGAGGTGCAGGCCGAGGGCGATTTGCCGCGCTTTGTGCTGGACCCGCGGCTGACGGCGCGGGCCGTGCAGAACCTGGTGCGTAATGCCATGCGTTATTGCGATGAAAGCCTGTTGCTGCGCTTGCGCCTGGAAGCGGATGGCGGCTGCTTGCTGACGGTGGAGGATGACGGGATTGGCATTCCGGCGGAGGAGCGGGAGCGGATTTTCCAGCCGTTCTATCGGTTGGACCGTAGTCGGGACCGCAACACCGGCGGGTTTGGTCTGGGGTTGGCGATCAGCCGGCGGGCGATCGAGGGGCAGGGTGGCACCTTGACTGTGGCGCAGTCGGCACTGGGCGGGGCGCAGTTCCGCATTCGGTTGCCTGCGGGTTGATGTATCGCCAGTGCCGGCCTCTTCGCGGGTGAACCCGCTCCCACAGGGAATTTTGCGCAGGTCCTGTGGGTTTATCGAGACGTCGAACCGCCGCGAAAGGCCGGGCCTGCTAATGCTGGTCTGCCAGCTGGCTTGACCACAGCACAAAGCGGTCCTTGCCACTGTGCTTCGCCTCATACAGCGCCTGGTCGGCGCGTACCAGCGCGGCGGTCAGGCTGTCGCCCTGGTCGACCCGGGCCAGGCCGATGCTGACGGTCACCGAGTGCTCGCCAATGTCTTCCCGCACCCGCTGGCACAGCGCCGCGACTTGCTGCTCGGCACCGTGCTGGTCCAGGCCCTGGAAAAAGATCGCGAATTCCTCGCCGCCCAGCCGGGCAAACTCGAAGCCACTCATGCTCGCCTTGATATGCAGGGCCACGCGCTTGAGCACTTCATCACCCACGTCATGGCCAAAGCGGTCATTGACCCGTTTGAAATTGTCGATGTCGATCATCGCCAGGTACTGCCCGCCTGTGCCCAGGCGCAGTTGGCGGTCGGCCTGGGCCATGAACGAGCGGCGGTTGGGGATTTCGGTCAAGGCGTCGACATAGGCCTGGTCCAGCAGCACCTTGGACAGGTAGAAGTTGTGCAGCTTGGCCTTGCGCATCTGCAGGTAGCTGTAGGTGACCAGGCCGCTGAGAAACACCGCGTAGCTGATCAGCATGGCGCCTTCAAGTTCGTCGGGCCCGATGCGGGTGTGGTAGAACGGGTTGAGCACCACCCAGGTGATGAACATGGCGCAGAAGAACGACCAGCGCCTTACCGGCAGCACCGACACGGCATACAGCACGGTGGAGACCCCAAGCACCAGCCACACCGGGCGCAGGGCCACCGGGATGCCTTCGATCACCAGGCGCATGCCCAAGGTGATGACGCTGATGAACAGCAGGTTGAGCACGTCGAAGTGGTGGCTGCGGCGGGTGAAGCGCAGTACCACGGTGAGGCAGCTGAGCAGTGCGATGAACAGGTAGGACAGCCAGGTGAAACCCTGGCCGCCGAGGAAGCTGACGATCAGGTCGAAGACCAGCCAGATCACGATGCTGATGCTGAACACCAGCAGGCAGAACGGGCGCATGGAGTCGAATTCGTACTGGCGGAACTCGGCGCGCAGGGCGGCTGGGGCGACCTGCTTGCGCACGTGGGCTTCGATGGTCTTGAACATGGGGGCTCCTGGGGGTACTGCTTTACCAGGCCCGGCCTCTTCGCGGCGGTTCGACGCCTCGAAGAGGCCGGGCCTGGAGACTCAATTCTGTGGCAGGACACCCCGGGCCCAGGGCCGGTAACGCAAGGCAAACACTGCCTCGGCATGGCAGCCGCCTACCAGCTTCGGCTCGGCTGGTTCAGCCCTGAACGCTTGCCCCGCCGTGCTCACCTGGCGGAACGCCTCGCGCACCACGCCGACCCGGCATGGCAAGGCCTGTTCGTAGCCTTGCCGCACCAACGCCGGCAAACGCCCTGTCCCGGCGCCATCCTGCCACCACACAGTCAAGCCCAACCCGGCCAGTTGATCCAGCCAGGCTGCATTCACCCGCGGCGACAGCTTGCCGGCGCTGAATGCACTGATATGCAGCGGCTTGTCCAGCTGGCGGTTGAACGCCTGCAGTTGGCTGTACAGCGCTTCGCGCCGATCGGCTTCACGAAAATGCTGGTCGTCCAGCTCCATTGGCAGGTACCAACCATCCACCGGCAGCTGCCAGGCCTGGCGCAGTTGCTGGTACTGGCTGAGCGAGCGCCCCAGTTGCGCTTTCCAGTAGCTGTTCAAGCCTGCGCCATCCAGCTCGTCCAGGCGCTGGTAGTAGGCTGGGTCCATATACAACCCCAGCACCAACTGCAGGCCCTGGGCTTGCGCCGTGCGCAGGCTGTTGGCCAGCCAGCCCTGGGCACCGCCAAAGTCGCTGTCGCCATAGGCGCTCCACTGCACGATCAGGGTCTTGCCGCCCTGGGCGACGGTGGCGTGCCATAGCTGCTGCCACTGGGCAGGGGTGACACTGGCATCGCGGTTCAGCGGTTGGTAGAACAGGCGCTGGTCGGCCGTGGCCGACAGGCTCAGGGCGAGCAGGCAGAGGGCCAGGAACGTACGCATCAGAAGGTCATCTCCGCACCGACCAGCACGCCGTTGGCGCGCTCGTAGAGGTTGCCGCCCAGCGATTGCTGGTACTCGGCACGCACTTTCAACGAGCCGCGGTAGGCGTTGTAGCGGTCGTCATCGAACCACCATTGCCAGCGCAAGCCAACCCCGGCCCGCGCGTCCTGGCGCCAGTCGTTGCTTGGGTCCTGGCTGGAGAACTCGACAAAACCATAGGGCATGATGGTTTGTGGCGAGCTGCCGGGCAGTTTCCAGGCATGGCCCTGCTGGTAGCGCGACAGCCAGGCGTGGTCGCCGGCGCGGGTCCACCAGGCAGCGTCGAGGTAGAGGAAGCGCTCGTTCCAGTCATCTTCATCGACCCGCCAGTCGTTGCGCCAGTCACCCTGGTCGAGGAACGAGGCGGTGGCGCGCAACAGCAGGTCGTTGCTCGATTCGGCGTGGTGGCGCAAGTCGCCCCAGTTGCCGCCGACCTTGGCCGGGCTCAGCAGCTGGCCCAGGCTGAGGCTGCGGTAGTGCTCCTCGTCGACCTGCCGCTGGTGGTACAACTCGGCATACAGGTTGAGGTTGGCCTGGCCGAGCGGCTTGTAGCGCAGGCCAACGCCGGTGCCCATGCTTTGCGCATAGTCGTTGCGGCTTTGGCCACCGAACAGCACCCGGCCATACACCGACAGGGTGCTGCCGTTGCGGCTGGGTTCTTCGCCCAGGGCGTGGTCCCACATGGCCAGCTGCACGTTCTGCGATTGCGTCCGGCGTGAGCTGCCGCTGCGCTGGCCGTTGTCGAGGAACTTGTCGTTGGTCGAGGTGCCGGCCGGCGACCAGGTGCTGGCCAGGGTGATGGTGTCGCGCCGTGACAGGCTTTCGTGGGCGCGGCGCTGGCGGTACTTGCGGGCTTTCAGGCTGCCGTACTCGTCATCGCCGTCGACCAGGTTGTGCTCCACATCAAGGATGCGCCGTAGTTCGCGACGTGCTGCGGCGCTGTCTTCATGCTCGTCGTAGCGCAGGGCCAGTGTTTCGCCAAGGCGGTAGTCTTCGGGGAAGTCGTGGGTGGCGCGCTCCAGGTAGGGTATTGACTGAATGCGCTGGTTTTTTTCCGTCGAGCCGGCCAGGCGCATGCCGTAGTCGGCGCGATAGCGCGGCTGGTCGGGGGCCAGGCGTACGGCTTCGGCCAGCCAGGCGGTGCTCTGCGCTGTGTCGCCGGCCAGTTGCGCGGTGCTGGATGCGGCGTAGTAGTGGTCGGCGCGTGGGTTGTGTGCCAGGGCTTGGCGCTGGAAGCCCAGTGCGGCCTGCGGGTCGCCTTGGCGCTGGGCAATGGCAGCGCCTAGCGCCCAGTCATCGGCGCTGTTGTGTGCGGCGGCGTCCCAGTAGCGCCGCGCTGCATCAGCGTCGCCTGCATTCAGCGCGCCACGGGCGGCAGTGAGGCGGGCGTTGTCGGTCCAGGCGCCCTCGGGCAAGCTGCGCCAGATGGGCAGAGCGGTTTCGGAATCGCCAGCGGCCTCAAGCGCATAGGCCAACGGCAGGCGGTTGCCAGGGTCGCCCAGGCGCTCGGCGGCCTGGTAGTAGACCACCGCTTCACCCGGCTGGTCGGGCATGGCGCAGCGGCCCAGGGCGCGGTATTGCCCAGGCTCGCCTGGAGTGGCTGGCACGGCTTGGCGTACGGCGTCGCACTGGCCGGCCTCGGCCAGGCGGCCGAGCAACTGGGCGCGGGTATTGGCGTCGACCCGGGGGATCAGGCCGAGCATGCGGCGGCTGTCCAGCGGCCCGTCGTTGCGCGCATACAGGTTGCCCAGGCGTTGCAGCAGCGACGGGGTAAGGCGGCCCTGGCGGCGGTCGTAGGCTTGCTCCAGCAGTTGCCGGGCGTGTTCGCTGTGGCCCTGTTCGGTCAGCAGGAAGGTGGTTTGCTCCAACGCAGCCAGATCGCCGGTCTGCCGATAGCGCTTTTCCCATTCGCTGGCAGTACGGGGTTGCGGGGGCTGTGGCGGGTCGCCGTACAGGCGTTGCTTGAGCACCGCATAAGCCCGTGGGTCGCTGCTGGCGGTGCAGCCCTTGAACTGTTCGCGGGCCAGGTTCGGGTCCTGGTGTGACAGCCAGTCGACAGTCTCCAGGCAAGGGCGTTGCAGATCGTTGCTCAGGCGGCGCACCAGTGCGGCATCGTCACCTTCGCGGGCCAGTTGCCAAAGTTGCTGGCGCTGTTCGGGTTGATTCAATTGGTCGGGCGGTAGTGACTGCAGCCAGCGCTGGGCGGCCTGGTTATGGCCAACGGCAATGGCGCGGTTGGCCATGGCCAGGCGGGCCTGGTTGGCCGCTTCGGCGGAAGGCGCGCTGGGCAGCAGTGCGTTCAGGCCTTTTTCATCCACCTGCTGGATGTAGGCATTGGCCAGGCGTTGCCAGTCCTCGGCTGGCAGCTGGCCTTTGTCGGCGAGCGGTTGCAGTTGTTCGCTGGTTTCCTTCCAGTTGCGCAGTTGTTCGGCGAAGTTGGCCCGGGCCAGGCGCAATACCTGCCCGTCACTACCGGGAGGCAGCTGGTTGAGCCAGTCCAACGCCTTGGCCGCGCCACCGAACTTGGCCAGGCTCAGGCTGTAGGCCTGCCACAGGCGTACCCGGTGGGTGCCGTCGCTGGCGGCCAGCCATTGCTCCACCTGGCTGGCCGGGGGTGGGTCCTGCTCGATCCAGGTCAGGCGCAGTTCAAGCAGGGCGTTGGCATATTCGGGGCTGCCGCCCAGCTGTTCAGCCAGCGCTTCAGCCTCTTTGTAACGGCGTTGGTGGGCCAGGGCTTCCACCAGCAGCGCGCGGGCCTCGTCGTTGTTCGGTACCCGGCCCAGCACATGGCGGGTCAGGCGCTCAACTTCGGCCCAGTTGTCTTTCTTGGCCTCGCGGTAGCTGCGGTCCATGAAGGGGTAGCTGGTGAACCGCTGGAACTCGGTCATCGGCGCCGAAGCGGCGGCGGGCAGGGCGGCAGAGCACAGCAGCAGGCCAGTGAAAGTGAGGGAAAAGCGCGGCTTCATGCCACCTCCCGGGTCAGGTCAAAGGCAGCCTGCTGTTCGCTGGCCTGTTCGAGCAGGGCCTGCTGCAGCACCTGCTCGGTGATGATGCCGCGAGCGATCAGGTGCTCGCCGAGGCTGTGGTGTTCGGGGTCGAAGTCGATCAGCGCCTGGTTGAACAAGGTGACCGGGACCATGCCACGCACCTGCAGCAGGGTGCCGAGCATGACTTGGTGATGGCTGACCCGCTCCAGCAGCGCTTCGTCGTCCTGGTGGCGCTCCAGGATGGCCAGCATGTCGCGGGTTTCTGGCTTTTGCCAGGGGCTTGGGTAGTGGTAGCGCAGGCCCAGGGTGACCCGGCCCTGCGGCGCCAGGCGGGCGCTGACCGGGCGTTTCAGGTAGCGGCTGATTACCCCCAGCGACACCTGGCTGACCGGGGTTTCGCTGGCCAGGATCAGTGTGTCGCCGTTTTCGGCCACGGGTAGCACACCGTAGTGCGTGGCCAGTTTGCGCGGCAGCTTGGTTATCAGTTGCGGGTCGAGCTTGAACGGGTTAAGCGGTGCCCAGGGCAGCTCCAGCTGCTCGGCCAGGGTGGCTACCAACTGTTCGCTGTTCAGCCAGCCGCGCAGCAGCAGTTCGCGGCCCAGGCGCCGGCGAATCGGGCTGGTGATTGCCTGCTGCAGCTGCTCGTCGCTGATCAGGCCCTTGGCCACCAGGCGCTGGCCCAGTGGCGTACGGGCAGGGGCAGCGATAGCGGGGAACTCGTGGGTGGTCTTGTCCCAGGCCACGCGCCGCGAGTCGCCCATTTCCATCACTTGGCGCAGGGCGCGCAGGTTGGCGAAAAAGTTGACGAAGTTGCTCCACATCATCCGCGGCGCGGACAGCAGGCCTTCGCCAATGCCATAGAAGCGGGTGACGAACCAGGCGCGCTGAAACAGGCGGTTGAACAGCATCAGCCCGTTCAGCCACAGCAGCGTGGTCAGCAGCCAACTGTCACTGAGGATCGACATGAAGCGCCACGACTGCGGCGCGATCACCGTGACCAGCCACATGGCCAGCAACACCAGCAGCAACAGGTTGACCAGAAAACTGAGCAAGTAGGCGAACAGCCCGCGCCGGTCACGCCAGAGGAAGTAGTTGAGCGCGCCCTTGCGGCTCCAGCCGAGGTTGCTGGTGCCCTGGAACACAATGCCGACGATCCACCGCGACTTCTGCCGGATGGCATGCTGCCAGTCGCGCGGGAAGTGCTCGCGTACGCAGATCACCTGGGAAAATTCGCGGCTCATGCCTGGGCGCCATTCCTGCTTCAGGGTCAGCGCCGGGTCGGAGATGGAATAGCGGGCGAAAATGCATTTCATGCCCTTTTGCTTCAGGCGAAAGCCGATGTCGTAGTCTTCGGTGAGGCTTTGCACATCAAAGGCGATGCCGTCGCCGTCCTCCAGCAGCGCGTTGATGGCGCGGCGGCTGAAGCAGGTACCGACACCGGCGCTGGGCACCTGGCCGGTCAGTGCTTCGCGAACGATCACGTCCTTGCCGTGGTTTTCGGCGAATTCGTCGACATAGTGGCCGGCGGTAAAGCCCTTCCACTCCGGTGCGTAGGGGTACACCGGGATCTGGATCATGTCCTTGTTCGGCAGCAGGTAGTTGAACAGGCGCAGCTCCATGGGCGAAATCACGTCTTCGGCGTCGTGCAGGATGAAGCCGGCGAATTCGATGCCGGCGTCCTGCTGGAAGCGCAGCAGCGCGTCGATGATGTTGTTCAGGCAGTCGGCCTTGCTGGTGGGGCCGGGGCGGGCGCAGACCACTTTGTGCACGTTGGGGTAGTGCAGGCACACCGCGTCGACGTCGGCCTGGGTTTGCGGGTCGTTGGGGTAGGTGCCGACGAAGATCTGGTAGTTCTCGTAGTCGATGGTCGACGCTGCCAGGCGCGCCATTTCACCTACCACGCCCACTTCGTTCCAGGCTGGGACCATGATGGCCAGGGGTTTTTCCGCGACCTCGTACAGGCGTTTCTCGTCGGCTTTCTCGAACTTGTCGTAGATGCGAAAGCGCCGGATCAACTTGCGGCCCCAATAGCACAGGTCGATGAACAGGTCATCCAGGCCCAGCAGGAACATCAGCGAGGCCAGGATGATCGCGAGGATCTTCAGGCCGAACAGCACGTAGGTGAGAAAATCGATGAATGCCAGATTCATGTGCCGGTCACCGGCTGGGCTGAGTGGGTCATTGTCCTGCTCCTCGTTCAATTCCCTGGACGAAGTTGTACGACATGTCGCCGTTTGTACTGGATAGATACAAGCAGCCGCACACCGGGTTGTCCAAATTTCAGGCTTTTTCTTGCGGGCTACTTCTTGTAGCTTTACAGGTCGTTTACCCAGGGAGCTGAACATGCAAGGCAAGGCACGCAAGATCGTCCAGGCCATACTTTACGAAGCCATCGCCGTCGCCTGCGTGGCGCCCGCGCTGGAGCTGGCGTTTGGTGCTGGCATGGCGCAGTCGACCGTGCTGTCGGTGCTGATGTCGGGTATCGCCATGAGCTGGAACATGGGCTACAACTGGGTGTTCGAGCGCTGGGAAGCGCGCCAGCACCAGCGTAAGCGCACCTTCATGCGGCGCCTGCTGCATGCCTTGGGCTTCGAAGGCGGGCTGGTGCTGATCCTGCTACCGCTGGTGGCTTATTGGCTGGACGTGAGCCTGGGGGCGGCACTGCTGACCAACATGGCGTTGTTCGTGTTCTTCTTCGTTTACGCTTTTGTCTTCCAGTGGGGCTTCGACAAGGTGTTCGATGTGCCGCTTTCGGCGCAGCAGGCAAAGTGTTGACTTGCGGCCACGCGGCAGGCTAAGTTCCTACCCCATGAATACCTTCCCGCACGTGAACGCCATTATTATTACCGCCATTATCAGCTTGGCGGGCTAGCGCGTACGTGCAGCAAACCCGCCCTGGAGGCGGGTTTCTTCTCTCTGACTCCTGGGCAACGTGAAAACAGCCAAGGAGTCATTGATGACCAGCTTCAGCGTCACCCCGCGTACTACCGCCACCCCCCAGCAACTGCTGTCGGAGCAGGTGCGGCGCATTCTTGCCGCGCCGGTGTACGACCTGGCCATCGAAACACCCCTGCAAGCCGCGCCTGCCTTGTCGGCCAGCCTGGGCAACCAGGTGTTGCTCAAGCGTGAAGACCTGCAGCCTACCTTCTCGTTCAAGATCCGCGGTGCCTACACTCGCCTGTCACGCCTGAGCGCCGCACAGCGCGAACGTGGGGTGATCACTGCGTCGGCGGGTAACCATGCCCAGGGCGTAGCCATGGCGGCATCGCACCTGGGCATGAAGGCCACTATCGTCATGCCCACCACCACGCCATCGCTGAAAGTGGAAGGTGTGCGTTCGCGCGGCGGGCATGTGGTGCTGCACGGTGAGAGCTTCCCGCATGCCCTGGCCCACGCACTGAAACTGGCCGACAGCGAAGGCGCCACCTTTGTGCCACCGTTCGATGACCCGGACGTGATCGCCGGGCAGGGCACCGTGGCCATGGAAATCCTCCGTCAACGCCCAGGCGCCCTGGACGCCATTTTCGTGCCGGTGGGTGGCGGTGGCTTGATCGCCGGTATCGCCGCTTATGTGAAGTACCTGCGCCCGGAGGTGAAGGTGATCGGTGTCGAGCCAGAGGACTCCAATTGCCTGCAAGCCGCCATGGCCGCTGGCGAGCGGGTGATCCTGCCGCAAGTCGGGACCTTTGCCGATGGCGTGGCGGTTGCACAGGTCGGTGCCCATTGCTTCGAACTGTGCCGGCACTTCGTTGACGAGGTGGTTACGGTGAGCAGTGACGAGCTATGCGCGGCAATCAAGGACATCTACGACGACACCCGCTCGATCACCGAGCCATCCGGTGCCCTGGCGGTGGCCGGGATCAAGAAGTACGTGGCGCGCGACGGCGTGCAAGGGCAGACCCTGGTGGCCATCGACTCCGGGGCCAACGTCAACTTCGACCGCTTGCGCCATGTGGCCGAGCGGGCCGAACTGGGCGAGCAGCGTGAGGCGATCATCGCTGTCACCATCCCGGAACAGCCGGGCAGCTTCCGTGCCTTCTGCCAGGCCCTGGGCAAGCGGCAGATCACCGAGTTCAACTACCGCTATTTCCCCGGCAAGGAGGCGCGCCTGTTCGTCGGGGTGCAGACCCACCCTGTGCACGACCCGCGCGAGCAGTTGCTGGCCAGCTTGCGTGAGCAGGGTTACAGCGTGCTGGACTTGACCGACAACGAGCTGGCCAAGCTGCATGTGCGCCATACCGTGGGCGGCCATGCCGCGCCGGGGGCTGATGAGCGGGTGTTGCGTTTCGAGTTCCCCGAGCGCCCGGGGGCGTTGCTGGGCTTTCTGGAGCGGCTGGGCAAACGCTGGAACATCAGCCTGTTCCATTACCGCAACCATGGCGCGGCGGAGGCCCGGGTGTTTGCTGCACTGGAAGTGCCGGGGGATGAGCTGGTGGGGTTGCCGCTGGCGCTGGATGAGATGGGTTACCGGTATTGGGATGAGACTGATAACCCGGCATACAAGCTGTTTCTCGGTTGAGTCGAGGCCTTGTGGCGAATGCAACCTTGTGTAGGAGCGGCCTTGTGTCGCGATAGGGCCGCTAAGCGGCCCCGGCAATTTATGCTTTGTCGCTGAAATCCTGGGGCTGCTTTGCAGCCCATCCGACCGGTCCAGCGCTTCGGCAAGGCCGCTCCTACAAGGCCCTGCGTACGGTGATGAACGATGTTCAGCGCTCACGCATGAAAAAGCCGGCGACGAACTTGCGGAAGGTTTCCAGGCTCTTGAAGTCGGCGTAGCGCTTGAAGTTCTCGGCATCCGGCTCGGGGCCGATCGGCTGCTCCAGTAGCGACACCGATAGCACCCGGTCCTGGTCCGAGGTCATTACCAGTTCATCCATCACTTGGCCGCCGATCACCGGGCGACGCATCTGCACCTTTATACCCTTGCTCGCCATCCAGTCGATCAGCGACACCAGGGCCTTGAGTGGCTCGCGCTCTTCATCGCGATACACCGGGAACAGGTGGGCGCGTGATAGCACCGGCACGCTGGCCACGTGGATCAGTTCGTAGTAATGGCTGCCGGCACTGGTCGGCGAGTAGACCATCAGCGCCAGCAATGGCCCGCTGGTGCGGTTACCGCCCCAATACAGGTGGTGCCCTTGGAAGTCGAAGCCGTCTTCACTGCGGTTGTTGAACAGCTTGCGCCCTTTGATCTGGTCGACGCAGTCCAGCAGCAGGCCATGGCGGCGGTGGTTGCCGAACACCGTGGCTTCGCGCAGGCGGGCCTTGAGCATCAGCATGTGCTTCATGTCCAGGCGGGTTTCCAGGTAGTTGCTGGCGGGTACCCGCTCCAGCAGCGGGTAGCGGCTGGCCACGCTGCGTAATTCGGCAAACTGTGTGGTCAGGTCCTTTTTCAGGTGGGTGGCGTACAGGTTCAGGCCGCTGGTTTCGAGCCAGGTCAGCAGCAGTGACAACAGCCGCTGTTGTTCGCGCCGCTCGCTGGCATCGCCGCTGGCACTGGCCGTGCTGGCGCGAAAGTCGCCGATCAGGCGCAACGGCGTGTCGGGCGGCAGCCAGGCAGCGGGGGGCGTGGGGTCGTTTTCGCGTTCGAGCGCTTCCCGTTCGTCCTTGGTGAACGGGCAGCCGGGCGCGTGCTCGGCGGTGCCCGGGTTGTTCTTGAGGAACAACGTGCCGGTGTTGCCATTGAGGGTAACGTTGAGCACCGGCAACGCATCGTTGCGGCAGTCACAGGCCAGCCACTGGTTGGCGTTGCGCACTTTCATCAGCAGCTGGTTGGCCTGCAACAAGCGTGGGCCGACGAGGCTGCCAGTGGCAAAGCCGACCAGCAGCTCCTCTTCGGCGGGGGTCAGGCTGCGCACCTGGGCGGCGGTTTTGTCGATGATTCGCATGAAGCAGCTCCAAGCTACGAGCGCCAAGCTTCAAGCAAAGTCGCGCCGCTTTCAACTTGCCGCTCAGTTGCCGCCAAACATCTTCGCGGCGCGGGCGCGAATTTCGTCGGGGGTGAGGTCTTCCTTGTGGGTGGAAACGAACCAGATGTTGCCGAACGGGTCTTTCAAGGTGCCGCTGCGGTCACCGTAGAACTGGTCCGTCAAGGGGTGCAACTGGGTGCCGCCGGCCGCCAGGGCCTGGGCGTAGACCTTGTCGCAGTCCTCGACGTAAAGGTGCAGGCCCACGCCTGCGCCGCTGAGCTTCTGGCTGGCAGTGAGGCCACCTTCCATGTCGCAGGGGTCACCGAGCATCAGTGAAGAATCGCCAATCTTCAGCTCGGCATGGCCGACGCGGCCGCCAGGGGCGTCGAGGCGGAACATTTCGATAGCACCAAAGGCCTTCTTGTAGAACTCGATGGCCTTGGCGGCGTCGTTGATGGCCAGGTAAGGGGTGATGCTGCGTTGGCCTTCGGGGATGGGTTTGGCTGCCATGTTCAACTCTCCTTTGCAGTGGGCGCCGGCGGGCGCCCTGTTGCTTAGAGTCGTTTGCGCAGATGGAAAATCGACAGTGGTGCTAGAACGATTCTCTATAAGCGCGGCCGTCAGAAGATGTAGTCGGTGGTGAGGAAGCTCGACTGGCGGTTGCGGATGATCTCGCTGATCAGTTCCTTGTTGGCCTCCTGGAAGCGCGTTGCGACCAGCGTGCGGATGGAGAACACGCGCAGGGCATCATGCACCGACAGGGTGCCTTCGGCGCTGTTCTTGCGGCCGTTGAACGGGTAGGTGTCGGGGCCGCGCTGGCATTGCGCGTTGATGTTGATGCGCCCGACCTGGTTGGCGAAGGTGTCGGCCAAACTGCCGATGGTAGCCGGGTCGTTGCCGAACAGGCTCAGTTGCTGGCCGTAGTCGGAGTCGAGCACATAGTCGATCACCGTCTGCAGGTCGCGGTAGGGCACCACCGGCACCAGTGGGCCGAACTGTTCTTCGTGGTACACGCGCATGCTGTGGTTCACCGGGTAGAGCAGGGCGGGGTAGAAGAACGAGCCGCGGCTGCGCCCGCCGCCTTCATTGAGCACCTGCGCGCCCTTGGCCGTGGCATCGGCGACCAGGCCGTCGAGGTAGTCGATTTTGCCGGGCTCTGGCAGTGGCGTCAGCGCTACGCCAGGCTCCCAGGGCATGCCAGGCTTGAGCGCAGCCAGCTTGCGCTGGAATTTGTCGAGGAAGGCATCCACTACATCCTCGTGGACGAACAGGATCTTCAACGCCGTGCAGCGCTGGCCGTTGAACGACAGTGCGCCGGTGACCGCCTCTTCTACGGCGTTGTCGAGGTCGACCTGCGGCAGCACGATGCCTGGGTTCTTGGCATCCAGGCCCAGCGCCGCGCGCAGGCGGTGCGGGCGGGGGTGCAGCTTTTTCAGGTCGCTGGCGGCCTTGTGCGTGCCGATGAAGGCGAACACGTCGACCTTGCCGCTGGCCATCAGCGCGCTTACGGTTTCGCGGCCACGCCCGTAGATGACGTTGATCACCCCCGGCGGGAAGCTGTCGCGGAACGCTTCAAGCAATGGGCGAATCAGCAGCACGCCGAACTTGGCCGGCTTGAACACCACCGTGTTGCCCATGATCAGCGCCGGGATCAGCGTGGTGAAGGTTTCGTTGAGTGGGTAGTTGTACGGGCCCATGCACAGGGCCACGCCGAGCGGTGCGCGGCGGATCTGGCCCAGCGTGCCTTGCTCCAGCTCGAAGCGGCTGGAGCGGCGGTCGAGGTCCTTGAGGGCGTTGATGGTGTCGACGATGTAGTCGCAGGTACGGTCGAATTCCTTTTCCGAGTCCTTGAGGTTCTTGCCGATTTCCCACATCAGCAGCTTGACCACGGCCTGGCGCTGTTCACGCATGCGCGCAAGGAAGGTTTCGACGTGCTGGATACGCTCGGCCACGCGCATGTTCGGCCAGGCGCCACGGCCCTTGTCATAGGCCTGCACGGCGGCGTCGAGGGCGGTGAGCGCGGTATCGGCATCGAGCAGCGGGGCGCTGCCCAGTATTACCTGGCGTTCTTCGTCGCCCTCCTTGAGCCACACTGGGCTGCGCACGGTGGCCAGCGGGCCGTCCCAGCGCCTGAGCTCACCATTGACCAGGTAGTCGCGTTGTTCCAGAGGGGCTCCCAGGCGCCAGGTTTCGGGGATGTTCTCGGCGCTGGGGAAGAGTGAATCGAGCAGACGGTCCATGGGTACTGCACCTCACATTGCTGGGCGGGTTTTGAGCCTGATGAAACGTTTCATCTGGCAGCATGCACCGGCCGCCGGGAAAACACCAGCCTGCGCTGCCAGCTGGGTTCTAGTCGGGCAGGTATTGCTGAACTACTCTCTTTTTCCGATAGACCATAGAGCATCTAAAAGGACGTCGAAGAAGATATGAAAGCGACCTTGATGGCAGTGGCGAAAAAATTCATATCGCCCTCGATGCGCTACGAAATGAGACACCTGGCCAGCAAAATACGTGAGACGCTGGCACGTGCCTGTTTCTGGCGCTGGGAAGTGGTGCGGTTTCGGCTGCAGCAGGCGAGCCCCTACGAAATCCTCTATATCGGCCGCAAGCAGCAACGGGAAATGGCCAAACTGCTGATCGGCGGCAAGGGCCAGGGCAGCGCGTCGATCGTTGATGGCGCGAATGCGACGACGCCTGCCGAGCATGTGGTGGTGGTCAGCGAAATGCCGACTACAGGGGCGCTGTCGGTACCGCATTACCTGAGCGCCGTGGTGCCGCTGGGGCGTTCGCTGGAGGATATCACTGCGCGCTACGACAGCGAGCTGCGGCGTAGCATTCGCAAGAACCGCCCCTTGTACCAGATGCGCCAGACCCTGGCAGACGACGAGATCGCCATGGCTGACCGCGAGCTGCTGCGCCCCTATGCCAGCGCCAGGCAGGGTATCCATGCCGCGCAATTCCCCACTGAAGAAGTGTTCCGCATAGCCAAGAGCGTCGGCCGGCTCGACTTGATAACCTTGGGCGATGAAGTGATCGGCTGCCACCTGGGTTGCGAGGTGGTGCGCGGCGGCAAGCGTTACTGGAGCACGTTGCGCTTCGGCTATTGTGAAGCGGTGTTTTCCGACCCGAAAAAATTGCGTGAGGTGAATTCAATCACCACCTTCATGGCTCTTGAATGGGCACTGGAGCAGGGGTTTGATTATTACGATATCGGCCTTTGCCTGGCGCGTCCCGATGACGGGCTGTTGAAGTGGAAGCGGCGCCGCGGCGGTGATGTCGATTCGCTGGGTAACCATGCTTACCTGTTTGTCCGCTTGCCCAAGACCGGCACGGCGAAGTTCCTCTGGGATACGCCGATGTTTGCGGTCGAAGGTGACAAGCTTACGCTGCACCTGGGGCTGCCTGAGGGGCCGAGTGAAGAAGAAGTTGCCAGCCGCTACCACGAAATGGTGTTTGGTGGGCTGCACAAGATTTATCTCTATGGTGGCAGCGGTGCGGGCGAACCGTTCGTGGAAACCTTGCGCAGCCGCTACGCCACCCAGCAGTCACCGCCCACCATGGAACGGGTCATGTGCAACTGAGTGGTCATCCACAGAGGGCACTGGACCTGTTGCTGGGGTAAGCGTGTAGTATCTGGGCGCATGAAAGTTGAGCGGGGCGAGGCATGATCGAGGTATCACGGTTCTGGCGCGACCCTGCGTTGCCCTTCGTCGAAGCCCGGCGGGTAGGGGATGGGCGCCAGGTGTGCTACGCCGCGCATTCCCACGAGAGCTTTTCCATCGGGGTGATCACCGGTGGGCGCAGCACTTACCAGAACGGTGATCAGCATATCGAGGTTGCGGCGGGTACCACGGTGCTGATGAACCCGGGCGTGGTGCATACCTGCAACCCCATTGCGGGGGAGCCGTGGTCGTACCTGATGCTGTTCGTCGATGTACCTTGGTTGCAGGCACTGGGGTTTGCCTTGCCAATGCAGACATGGAGTACTTCGCCAACGCTGTACCAATGGCTGCTGCAGGTGTTTGCCGATTTGTTCGACGCCGGTGTGCCAGACCGTGAAGGCCGCCTGGCAGCCCTGTTCGAAGCACTGCCGGGCCTGCTTGGCGGTAACGCCGGCATGCATGACGGGGGCAACCCGCGGCTGGACGCGGCGGCGGCGTTCATGCGCGCCCATCGTACCGACCCGTTGAGCCTTGAGGACATCTGTGCGGCCTGCGGCCTGTCGCGCTCCTACCTGATTCGTGCGTTTCGCCAACGCTTCGGCCTCACGCCGCATGGCTACTTGCTTGACCAGCGCGTGCAACTGGCCAGGGCGCAGCTGCGCCAGGGCAGGGCGATTGCCGAAGTCGCGCACGAGGCCGGGTTTGCCGACCAGGCACACCTGCAGCGAGCATTCAAACAGCACCTGGCGGCAACGCCGGGGCATTACCGCAATGCTCTTGTCAAATGACCAGGTAAACCGCACTGCCCAGCAGCAACACTGCCAACCCTCGATTGAGCAGGCGCATGTGCCGTGGGTTGCCCAGGTACTGGCGAATCACACTCCCGGCCCATGCCCAACTGGCCACCGAGATGAAACAGATCGGCCCGTAGATCCAGGTAAACAGCCACAACAAGTGCTGCTCACCGCCGGTGTAGGCGCCAACTCCGGCCACTGCCGCCAGCCAGGCCTTGGGGTTGAGCCATTGCATCGCAGCGCCATGCCAGGCCGAAGGGGCTTGTGGGGGATGGTCGTTGCCTAGCCGGCCGTTGTCACAGGCCAGCTTCCATGCCATGTACAGCAGAAACGCCACGCCGCCCCAATGCAACAGCAGGCCAAGCAAGGGCCAGCGCAGCAAAAGCTGATGCAGGCCCAGCCCGACCAGCACTAGCAGCAGGCAGAAGCCCAGCGTGGCACCAGCAACATGCGCCAGGCTGGCTCGCAGGCCGTGGCGGGCACCACTACCCAGCGCGACGATGTTGACTGGGCCGGGAGAGATCGAAGCGGCCAGTGCGAAGGCGGCCATGGACAGGGACAGGCTCATGAGGGGGATCCGTTTGCTTGAAATAGAGCGTTTATCCTCGGGTATCCACGGGCTGGAATATTGAATAAAAGTACCCACTGGCGGGTTGCATGGTCCTTGTGAGCGGGTTCATCAATGCGTCGAACCGCCGCGAAGAATGCAGCGCGGTGGATGGCACCGGCGTTGCCGGTGTTCGCGGCTAAAGCCGCTCCCACAGGTACAGCATGGGCCAGGTATAGCGGTGGTTGTTACAGGTTTTGTAATAGTTTTGCGCTATCACGGAAACCTGCTGTGCTTGTAGGATCATTTTCCCAATTTGTTATCAAGGTCTATATGAGCACCTTCGCGGAGCCCCCCAGTCTTCGGCCTTCCTGGCCATCCTTCCCCCGTCCTTGTGACGCTTCCCCCGTGAGTACCCGCTAATGGAATGGCTAGCCGACCCCACGGCCTGGCTGGGCCTGCTGACGCTTATCGTCCTTGAGCTGGTGCTGGGTATCGACAACCTGGTGTTCATCGCCATCCTTGCCGACAAGCTGCCACCGCATCAGCGCGACCGCGCGCGGGTCATTGGCCTGAGCCTGGCGTTGATCATGCGCCTGGGCCTGTTGGCCAGTATTTCGTGGATGGTCACCCTGACCGCGCCGCTGTTCGAGGTGTTCGACAAGAGTTTCTCCGGCCGTGACCTGATCATGCTGTTCGGTGGTGTGTTCCTGCTGTTCAAAGCCACCATGGAGCTGCATGAGCGCTTGGAAGGCCATGTGACGCAGGCCAGCGGTACGGTGCGCCATGCTGCTTTCTGGCCTATCGTCGGGCAGATCGTGGTGCTTGACGCGGTGTTCTCGCTGGATGCGGTGATCACTGCGGTCGGCATGGTTGAACAGTTGTCGGTGATGATGATCGCGGTGATCTTCTCGATCGGTATCATGATCGTGGCCAGCAAGCCGCTGACACGCTTCGTCAACGCCCATCCCACGGTGATCATGCTGTGCCTGGGCTTCCTGATGATGATCGGCTTCAACCTGACCGCCGAAGGCCTGGGCTTCCACATCCCGAAAGGCTACCTGTACGCCGCCATCGGCTTCTCGATCGTGGTCGAGCTGCTCAACCAGCTGGCCCGTGCCCGCCGCAAGCGCAGCCTGCAGCAGCACCGGCCGTTGCGTGAACGTACTGCGCATGCCGTGCTGCGCCTGTTGGGTGGCCGCCGGGTCGAGGCTGACGAAGTGGGCGAGGAAATCGCCGACCTGGTCGAAGGCGGTGAGGAACAGGTGTTCGACCGTCGCGAGCGGGTGATGATCAGTGGCGTGCTGAACTTGGCCGAGCGGCCGATCCGCACGGTGATGACCGCACGCGCCGAAGTCGATGTGATCGACCTTGCGCAGCCGGCCGAGGCCATCACCCAGGCCCTGGCCAATTCGCCATACTCACGCTTGCCGCTGATCCGCGATGGCCGGGTGGACGAGCCACTGGGCTTCGTGCACAAGAAGGAGCTGCTCAAGGAACTGCTGTCGGGCAGCCAGCCAGACCTGGAAGCCATGGCCCGGGTGCCGTTGAACCTGCTGGAAAGCTTCAGCATTCTCAACGCCCTGGAGCAGATGCGCGGCCAGTCGACCCACATCGCTTTCGTGGTCAACGAGTTCGGTGACTTCACCGGCCTGCTGACCATGACCGACATCCTTGAGTCGATTGCCGGCGAACTACCGGATGCCAGCGAGGTTGAAGGCCCAGGTATCGTGCAGGAGGGTGAAGGCTTTGTGGTCAGTGGTGCGTTGAACCTGAGCCAGGTGCAAGCGCGTACTGGCTTCAGTGCCCGTGCCACCGAGGACTACCAGACCCTCGCGGGCCTGGTAATGAGCCTGCTCGACCGCCTGCCGATGGTTGGTGACCGCCTGGCCTGGAATGGCTGGACGCTGACCGTGGAGGCGGTTGAAGAACGGCGGGTGCGCCAGGTGCGGCTTACACCGAGCGGCGACGCTGACGCAGCAGGTGCTTGAAGCCCTCTAGCACCAGCACCAGCACGGCGGCCCAGATTGGCAGGTAAGTCAGCCACTGATCCGGGCCGATGGTTTCGCCCAGCAGCAGTGCCACGCCCACCAGCAGCACAGGCTCGACGTAGCTGAGCAGGCCGAACAGGCTGAAGGGCAGCAAGCGGCTGGCCAGTACGTAGGCGATCAGGGCAGAGGCGCTGATCGCCCCGAGAATCGGGATCAAGGCGTAAAGGCCTGGGTGGGCTTGCAGGTCAGCCGGCGAGAGCGGGCCCTGGATCACGAAGTACAGTGCCCAGGGCAACAGCAGGCACATGTCGCACCACAGGCCACCCAGGTGGTCGGTGCGGCAGCGCCGGCGCAGCACGAAGTAGATCGGGTAGCCGATCGTCACCAGCAGGGTTTCCCAGGCGAAGCTGCCGTTCTGGTACAGCTCGTGGCCCACGCCCAGCGCGGCGCAGGCCACGGCGACCTTTTGCAGGCGTGACAGGCGCTCGCCATACACCAAGCGCCCGGTCAGGACCATGGCCAACGGCAGTAGGAAGTAGCCCATCGACACTTCCAGGCTGCGCCCGTGCAGGGGCGCCCAGAGGAACAGCCACAACTGCACGCCCATCAGCCACGAGGTGCCGACCATGCCGAGCAACAGAACGGGCGTGCGTCTTACCCGGCCCAGTAATTCGCCTACCCGTTTCCAGTCTTTGGAGACCAGCATGAACAAGGTCAGGCAGGGCAGCGTCAGCAGGGTGCGCCAACCGAAGATCTCTTCGCCATCGAGTGGCTTGAGCAGCGAGGTATAGAAGTACATCACAGCGAACAGACAGGACGCCATGACCGATGAAACAATGCCTTTTGACACGAATGCCTCGAATAGGGAGTTGAGCGGGCGGATCAGCCGCGCATGATCTCAGGGGGCGCGGTTTGCGGCAACCGCAACGCGCCTGGGCGTGTGGCCAGCGCTTCAAGGAACTGTGCGGCTGGCAAGGGCCTGGCGAACAGGTAGCCCTGCTGGTAGTCCACGCCATGGCGGGCCAGGTAGTCGCGTTGCGTGTCGGTTTCCACCCCCTCGGCAACAATGCCCAGGCCAAGCTTGGCCGACAGCTCGATGATGGTTTCGAGGATATGCACCGACAGCGCGTCGCCACCGATCATGGCAACGAAGCTCTGGTCGATTTTCAGGTAGTCGACCTTGAACTGGCGCAGGTAGTTGAGGCTCGACTGGCCAGTGCCGAAGTCGTCGAGGGCGATCATCACGCCCATTTCGTGCAGCTTGTCGAACAGCTCCAGGGTCGTGGGTGTGGCTTCGATCAGCTTGCGCTCGGTCAGCTCCAAGGTCAGCACCACACGGCCGGGTGGGAAGTGCTGCAGGAAGGTGCGGCAGTCGTCCAGCAGGCTCAGGTCGCGGCAGTGGTCGGCGGTGATGTTGACCCCGATATGGAAACCGTCCTCCAGCAGCCCGGCATACGGCGCAAGGCTCTGTGCGGTGTGCATCAGCAGCGCCCTGGTCATGGCGACGATCTGCCCGCTATGTTCGGCGTAAGGGATGAACAGGTCGGGCCGCACCAGGCCTTCTCGCGGGTGGTTCCAGCGCATCAGCACTTCGGCACCGGCCCAGCGGTAGTCGCCCTTGCGCACCACTGGCTGGAAGTACGGCAGGAATTCGTCAGCTTCCAGGGCCCGCTGCAGTTCGGCGCGGGGCGAGCTGGCGCGGCGAATTTGCCAGCGGCACACCACGGCGGCCACCGCGCCCAGTAGCAGCAGCAAGCCGAGCAGGGCGGGGTAGTGGCTGCGCCACAGCTGGCCCTGCTGCTCGGCGGCATAGCCGCCCTGCACGCTGAACGGGTAACGCGTCGAGCCCAGCAACACGTTCGCATTGGCCGCAGGGGGCGGTGCGCCCTTGTGCACGATGCCATCCTTGCCCATCCAGGCGTCGCCCACGCGAATCTGCAGGGCTTCGTCGGGGCCAATCAGGCGCAGCGCCGTCAGCAGGTGGTCGCCATCCACCGTGCTGATCGCGCCGCGCTCATCCTCGCTGGCCCGGTACACCAGCAGCGGGTGCCCTGGGGTGACCGAGTTGCCGTCCATCAGCCACAGCTTGCCGCCGACGTAGTCGCCGGGGTTGACCGGCTCATCGAAAGCACCGAACAGTGAGGTGCAATAAAGGCTGTTGTGCCTGAACAGGCTGGTCGAGCGGACAAAGGCGTTCCGCGTGACCTGGGCGCGCAGCATGAGCTGGGCCTGGTCGCAAGGGTTGCCGGCAAGCGGCAGCAGGTTATTGGCAGCGCTGGACAGGCTGTCGAGGATACGATCGACATGTTCCACCACCTGGCGAGTGGTGGCCTGGCTGCTGGCCTGCATTTCGCGCTCGACCTGCCAGTTCATCACGGCCACGCCACATACCACGGGCAGCACGCCGACAACCCAGGGCAGCAGGGTGCGCCAGCTGAGGCTGGCGTGGCGTTTGGCGGAAAGGGGCATACTGGCCTGATCTATATGAAGAGTAACCAGATGATAGCCGTTTGTCGGCGCGTGCAATCAACTAAAACGCGACAAACTATTTTACGCAATGTAGAATCGGTTTACGAATACAACAATAAGGTCCTTTAACTCCGAAGGATCAAGCCCGCCGAGAATGGGTCCATATGACATACCATGGGTTCAAGCTAATCATAGGTGACTTCCTCGCCCGCAGCGTGCGGGGCATCCCGTGCTCACCGCCTTTTCTGTGCCACATCCCACGCAATCAATAATCTTTCGCTGCAGATGAGGACACGAACATGGCTGATATCTTCGACAATCCAATGGGCCTGATGGGCTTCGAATTCATCGAACTGGCTTCGCCGACCCCCGGTGTACTGGAGCCGGTCTTCCAGATCCTGGGTTTCACCAAGGTGGCTACCCACCGCTCCAAGGATGTGCACCTGTATCGCCAGGGTGGCATCAACCTGATTCTGAACAACGAACCCAAGAGCATTGCCTCGTACTTTGCCGCTGAACACGGCCCGTCGGTGTGCGGCATGGCGTTCCGCGTGCGCAATGCCCATGAGGCCTATGCCCGCGCCCTGGAGTTGGGCGCCCAGCCGGTGGAGATCGAAACCGGCCCGATGGAGCTGCGTCTGCCGGCGATCAAGGGTATCGGTGGTGCGCCGCTGTACCTGATCGACCGCTTTGAGGAAGGCAGCTCGATCTACGACATCGATTTCAATTTCATCGAAGGCGTAGACCGCAACCCTGTGGGTGCTGGCCTGAAGATCATCGACCACCTCACCCACAACGTTTACCGCGGGCGCATGGCCTACTGGGCCGGCTTCTACGAGAAGCTGTTCAACTTCCGTGAGATCCGCTACTTCGATATCAAGGGTGAGTACACCGGCCTGACCTCCAAGGCCATGACCGCACCGGATGGCATGATCCGCATCCCACTCAACGAAGAGTCGTCCAAGGGCGCCGGGCAGATCGAAGAGTTCCTGATGCAGTTCAATGGCGAAGGCATCCAGCATGTGGCCTTCCTGACCGATGACCTGCTCAAGACCTGGGATGCCCTGAAGGGCTTTGGCATGCGCTTCATGACTGCGCCGCCGCAAACCTACTACGAAATGCTCGAAGAGCGCCTGCCTGGCCATGGCGAGCCGGTCGATCAGCTGCAAGCACGCGGCATCCTCCTCGACGGTGCCTCGCAGCCTGAAGACAAGCGCTTGCTGCTGCAGATCTTCTCGGAAACCCTGCTTGGCCCGGTGTTCTTCGAGTTCATCCAGCGCAAGGGTGATGACGGCTTTGGCGAAGGCAACTTCAAGGCACTGTTCGAATCCATCGAGCGTGACCAGGTGCGCCGTGGTGTGCTGAGCACCGACTGATGCGCCCTGGGTTGCGCCGCCTTCATGCACGGTCGGCGGCGCGACCACCCCTGTTGGAACGCGCCCTGAACAGGGCCAGATAGACGATTGAGCCGGTCACGATCCCTACCAGCATCAGCGAGGGAAGGATCTGCAGCATTGACTGGCGGGCTTCGCCAGCTGTATAGCCTTGGGCGTAGCCGCCCTTGACCTTGTAGCCATATTTGGCCGACAGCGCGCTTGCCGTGAATTCGGACTGCGATGGGGGTTGCCCGTCGCGGCTGTCGCCGTTGCTCCAGATGTAGCGGTCGTCGAACTCCAGCAGCAAGGTCAAACCATCCTGGAAACCGTCCAGTTCGTTGCGCAGCTGCATCGCATAAGCGGTCAAAATCACACCGTACTTTTCGCCGTGCAAGTAGAAGTTGACCAGCATTTTTTGGCGCATGTCGGGTGGCCCGTAGGAAAGTTCAACCTGGCGGCCAGACGCGGCAAAGGACGACAAGTGCGCCAGCGACTGCGAAGTGGTGCTGCAGTAGGCTTGGTTGTCCTCGACCAGCGACAACGAGCGTACCATCGAGCGGTTGGCTACCTGGTCCTGCAATGCGCCCATGACTTCGCTGCACGGTTTGCCCGCCAATGGCAGGGCCCGGCGTGCGGTTTCATGCATGCGGTCCAACGCCTGATCAACTGCGAAAACCGCTTCCTTGACCGAGACAGCCGCGTTTTCCGCGAGCTTCATTTCCAGCTGAAAAACCATCACCAGCAACCCGGAAACCACCGGCACCAGGCCCACTGCCATGAGCAGCAGCAGCTCCAGCAAGCCGCGCCCGGCGTGCATGATTTTCGACATAGGCCAATCGCTCTCCGGTCCGAAACTGTTCGTAGTGAACAGCTGAGCCCTGAGCCTATGTATTCAATGACCGTCCGGCTGTAGTCCGGTTGCAGTGTGCGCGATGGGAATTCGAGAAGCTGTGTGTAGGCATCTATCGCCCCTTGAGTTTTGCCAGCACTTTTTCGGCCAGCTGGGCTGTGGAGGCGGGGTTCTGCCCGGTGATCAGCCGATCATCGGCAACCACGTAAGGCTGCCACGGATCATCGTGCTTGCTGTAGCTACCACCGCGGGCGCCCAGCTCGTTTTCGGTCAGAAATGGCACCACATTGTCCAGCTCGGCCAGTTTTTCTTCAGTGTTGGAAAAACCTGTCACTTGACGGTCCTTCAATAGCAGGCTGTTGTCGCTGAGCTTGATGTTCAACAGGCCGACCACACCGTGGCAAACCGCCGCGACAATGCCCTTGTTCTCATAGACCCGGCGTGCCAGCTCCTGCAGCGCCGGGTTATCGGCAAAGTCATACATCACCCCGTGCCCGCCGGTGTAGTAGATTACGCTGTAGTCGTCGGCCTTGACCTGACCAGGGCTCAAGGTGGCGCCCAGGCGTGTCATGAAGTGCTTGTCGTCATACCACTGCCAGTCCAGGTCGGGGGCCATCTGCAGGCTGTGAGGGTCGATGGGGACGTAGCCGCCCAACGGGCTGACATAGTCGACCGTATAGCCGGCCTTTTCGACTTTTTCGACAAAGTGCACAGCTTCACCCAGCCACAACCCAGTCGCCCGCTTGAGGGTCGGATACTTGGCTGTATTGGTCAGCACCACCAGCATTTTCTTGCTCATGACCACGCTCCCGTCGGCAACCTGAAAGGGCCGTTGCTCCCTGGCCCAAGGGAAAACCTAATCAGCATAGCTGCCACCAGCAAGTACGCCATAGAGAGTGGGGGCGTGTGCTGTGCTAACTTGAACAAGATCCATTGCGCAAGCCTGCCGGTTCGGGCGGCGCCGTGGTTAACCCCGAGCATTGCTGGAGTCACGATATTGGTCGCAAACGGTACGCCGCACGAGCCTGCGCCGCTGGTCATCCTGCCACCCACAGTTTCGGCACCGGTTGACCTGATGGGCGAACGGATTGCGCAATTCGACTGGGGGCGCACATCGCTCGGGCCGTTGCCACGCTGGCCGGCTTCGCTGCGGGTTGCCGTGGACATGATGCATCTGTCGCCGTTCCCGTGTGCCGTTGTCTGGGGGGCAGACCTTTGCGTAGTCCACAACGATGGCTACCGGGCATTGCGGGCTTTCGCCCCAGATGCGCTGGGCATGCCGTTCGATACGCTGTGGGGTGAAGTCTGGCCGGCAGTGGGGCCCTGGGTGTTCAAGGCGCTTGAAGGGCGTTCAAGTTTTGTCGAGGACCCGCCCCTGCGTATCGAGTGTGGTGAAAACAGCGAGCCGCTCTGGTGCGCGTTCGGTTACGCTCCGCTTCGCGATGAACTCGGCAGTGTGGCGGGTTTTCTGCATACGGTGATCGAGACCACGGCCAGTGTTGAGGCACACCGCCATTGGCGCGAGCAGGCGCAAGGCTTTGAACGGCAGATCGAGCACCATGTGGCTGAGCGCGAGCAGATCTGGCAGTTGTCGCGTGATGCGATGATGACTGTTACCCCTGAGCTGAATTTACATGACGCCAACCCTGCCTGGTACCGCATTCTGGGCTGGACCGAACAGCAGGTGCTGAATCTGCCGGTGCTGGAACTGGTGCATCCGGCGGACCGCGTTGGAGTTCAGGTGGCCGTGTCCGGGCTCCTGCAATACAGCGACGCTGAGCAGATCGAGACCCGCCTGCGCCATTGCGATGGCCATTATCACTGGTTTCGCTGGAGCGCCCGCTTCGATGGCAATCTGCTGACAGTGGTTGGCCGAGATATTACTGAAGACCGCGAAGAAGCGGCACGCCAGTCTGAAGCGCTGATGCGCAACAGCGAACGCATGGAGGTGGTTGGCCAACTGGCCGGGGGCATGGGCCATGAGATGAACAATTTGCTGTCTGGCATCGGTGGTAGCCTTGAATTACTGCAGCGGCGCTTTCAGGAAGGGCGCCTGGAGCGGGTGGAGGCCTACGTGGAAGTGGCGCGCGATTCGGTGCAGCGTGCCATGGAGCTGACCCACCGTTTGCTGGCGTTTTCCCGCCATCAACCATTGGCCCCCAAGCCGCTGGATTTCAATCGGCAATTGCGCCTGAGCGAGCCCTTGCTGCGGCGTACGCTGGGCGCCGAGATGTGTTTGCACTGGCAGCTGGATGTGGCGCCATGGGCGGTAAACCTGGACGTACCGCAGCTTGAGAATGCCTTGATCAACCTTTGCGCCAATGCCCGTGAAGCGTGCCTGGAGCGCGGTAACGTCACCATCCGCAGTGTCAACAAGCGGTTGACGGCAGGTTTCCCGGATGAGCACGGCCTGCCGCCAGGCGATTACGTAGCCTTGCATGTCGAGGATGATGGCCATGGTATGGCGGCGGCCGATATTGCCAGGGCCTTTGAACCTTTCTTCACCAGCAAACCCATTGGGCGAGGGGCCGGGCTTGGGCTGTCGATGGTGTATGGCTTTGTCGGCCAGTCGGGGGGCTATGTCTGGATCGAGTCGACCGTGAACCAGGGGACCACGGTTTCCATGCTCTTCCCGAGGTGCCATGACCCGGTACCTGAGTTGCCCCCGCTACCCGCGTTTTCACAGTGCAAGGCCCAGGGAGAGCGCCTGTTGCTGGTCGATGATGAGCACAATTTACGCGCGGTCATGCGCGAGTACCTGACCGAGCGAGGTTTCGATGTCACTGATGTGGGCGACGCCAATTCCGCGCTGGAGCGGTTCCGCCATGAGGGCCCCTTCGACCTGGTGATCACCGATATCGGTTTGCCGGGCGGTTTCAGCGGTCGGCAAGTGGCCAAGGCCATGCGCATGCAAATGCCGCAGCAGAAGATCCTGTTCATCACCGGTTACGCAGATCAGCCAGTCGAAGCGCAGTTTCTTGAGCAGCCCGGCACGGCACTGATGAACAAGCCGTTCCCGCTTGCGGGGCTTGTCGATCAGGCGCTGCGTATGCTCGAGGGCTAATCCGTTTCAGGGCTTGCCAAGAATTTGTGTCACTTGCGCCTGCAACTGCTTCAGTTCGAACGGCTTGCAGATCAGGTGCATGCCAGCTTCCAGGAAGCCCTCGCGGGCCATGGCCGTTTCCGCATAACCGGTGATGAACAGCACCGGCAAATGGGGGCGTAGGCTGCGTGCAATTTCAGCCAATTGCCGGCCATTCATGCCGGGCAGGCCGACATCACTGACCAGCAAGTCTACCGGTTGTGTCGAGCGCAGTACTTTCAACCCCTCGTTGGCGTTGGCAGCGCCTTGGCAGGGGAAGCCATCTTCGCGCAGGGCCTGGCACAGCAGTTGACGCACATGCGGGTCGTCCTCGACCAGCAGCACGTGATGGCCCAAGGTGCCTTGCCCAGGCAGCGTTGGCCTGCCCGGTTCCTGGGGCTGCACGACATGGCGGGGCAGGTACAAGTCTACCCGGGTACCCTGGCCGATCTGGCTGCGCAGGGTGAGATGACCATGGGACTGCTTGCTGAAGCCATAGACCATCGACAGGCCCAAGCCAATGCCCTGGCCGATCGCCTTGGTGCTGAAGAACGGTTCGAAGGCATGCTCCAGCGTGCTTTGCGCCATGCCCTGGCCGTCATCAATGATGCTCAGTTGCAGGTAGTCACCCGCGCTCAACGCGTCTGCGCTGAAACGCTCGCTGCCAATGTGCTGGTTGCTCGCCTCGATGCGCAGCAGGCCGCCACTGGGCATGGCCTCGCAGGCGTTGAGCAACAGGTTGTCGAGGGCTTCCTGCAGCTGCTGGCCATCGGCTTGCACCGGCCACAGGCCTTTGGCCAGGTGCACTTGCAGGCTTACGGTCGGGCTCAGGCATGCGCTCAGGCGCTTTACCTGCAGCAAGTTGTGCAGGTCGACACGCTGGCTGTGCAGCGATTGCCGGGAAGAGAAGGCCAGCAGGCGGTGGGTCAGGCGGGCGGCGCGTGACACCGCCTCGCGGCCCATGCGCAGCACCTTGTCCAGGCCGTCGCTGCGGCCTTGCTGCAGGCGCCGCTCGATCAGCTCGAAGCTGCCACCAATGCTGGTGAGCAGGTTGTTGAAGTCGTGGGCAACCCCACCAGCCAGTTGGCCGATGGCATCCATCTTGCGCGCCTGGTAGCGGGCGAACTCGTCGCGCTCCTGCTCTACGCCTGCATCCAGACGCTGCTGGAGGTCATGCAACTGGTCGCGTGCCAGGTACTGCCGGCGGCGGTTGCGCAGGGCAGACTGGGCCAGGTTCAGCAGCTGGGCGTTTTTGAACGGGGCAACCAGCAGTAGCAGATTACCCACCGGGCGGTTGCCCGCAGTGGTGGCCGGCTGGGTAGCTTGGGTGAGCAGCACGATGGGCAGGTCTGACCAGCACGGTTGCTGGTCGATGAATGCCTGCAGCAATACACTTGGGCCCTGGCTGAATACCTGCTCGGCAATGATCGCCAGGCCTGCGCCTTCGGCAAGGCAAGCTTGCAGGTTGGCCAGGTCGACCGCGCACAGGTAATCGATACCGGCGGAGGCGAGCAGGCGTGAGGTATCCGCCGCCAATGGCGGGGGTGCCAGGATCAAGGCACGTTCATCCAGCGCCAACGAACTGGCCAAAGCGACTCTCCTGTAGGGTGGCCTGATATCCACTGGACTCTGGGCACAGGCCCAGGGTTCAACAAAAGTCAGCTATTGCCTACAGGCCCTGTTGCAGTACAGGGTCGTCCGGGTTTTGCCGCTCCAGCTCGGCCAGCAGCACTTGTACGTTCTGCAACTGGCCGGTCTCTTTCCAGTACTGGATCAGCAACACCCGTGCCCGGCGATTGGCCGGTTGCCGGTTGAGCACGGTTTCCAGCTGCTTCTGCGCGGCATCGAGTTGCTCCAGCTCATGTAGGGTAACCGCCAGCGTGTAGCGATAGTCAGCGTTGTCGGGGTCCAGTTCGACGGCGCGGGACAAGGCCAGCAAGGCGTATTCGCGCTGTTCGTGGCGGTTCAGCCACAGCCCCAGCTCATATTGCAGAAAGGCCGAGTCAGGGCTCAGCGCCAGGGCCTTGCCCAGTACCTGACGCGAGGCGTCGTGATGGCCCTGACGCTCCAGCAGGCGTACCTGAGTGGCCAATGCGTCGAGGTTGCCGGGGGCTACTGCCAGCGCACGTTGCAGGGCCGTGGCGGCCTGGGTGTAGTCGTTTTCGTGCAGGTACAGGCGCGCCAGGTGCACCTGGGCGTCGGCATCCTCAGGCTGTTGCTCCAGGGCCTGCTGATATTGTTCAAGGGCTGCCTGCAGCGGGCCGAAATACAGGCCGATGGCGTCGGGGTCGAGGCCCAACAGGGCATCCACGGCGGCAAAGCGCACGCTTTGCTCTTCGTCATCCAGCAGCGGGCCGAGCACCAGGCTGCGCTGTGCTGCCGGCAACAGGCGGCGGATACCGGCAATGGCTGCACGGCGTACCAGCGGCTCGGCATGTTCCAGGTCCTGGCGGGCGAGCTTCAATGCCTGCGGCGAGGGGTAGTTGGGCAGTTCGGCATACAGGGCAGCGCGGCGGATAGGGGGCAGGTCGTTGCGTTGCAGCTGCTGGTACAGCACCCGCGCAGCGCCGGGCTGGCCTTCATGGGCCTGGCGCAGGGCCTTGGCGTAGCTGTGTGCAGGCAAGCTCGGCGGGGTTGGCGGGGTGTCGCGCCACAGGTAGCCGAACAGGGCCGATACCAGGATCAACAACAACAGGGCGATCAGGTAGCGGTTACGTCTGGGCATCGGACGATCCGTGGCGGCGGGAAGGGCAGAGCTTGGGGCAGGTGGGGGGTAAATGCAACCGAGCGGAGGCTACCAGGTACCCGGCTCGGGTTTTGCTGTGGCGCTCGATCTCTCAGGCAATGAAAATGTTGTGGCTAACACCCCCAGAAAACACACTCAAAAAGGCATAAAAAAGCCCCGCGGACCAAGGCCTACGGGGCAAACGGTTGGGGGAGGAGCCAACCAAAGGAGTCGTTTAAACGGGTGTATCAGCGCGCGCTGGCCACGGTCTCCGGCTGCCAGCCACCGCCCAGGGCCTTGTAGATCGAGACAATGCCGCGGTACAGCTCGACCTCACCTTGGGCCTGCGCATCTTCAGCGCTCAGCCGCTCACGCTCGGCATCGAGCAGCACCAAGTAGTCCACCGTGCCCTCGCGATAACGAATCGAGGCCAGGTCCGCCGCCTTGCGGCTGGCGTCGCTCTGGCGCATCAGCGACAGCAGCCGCTGCTGGGTCTTGTCGTAATCGCTGAAGGCGTTGGCCGACTCTTCCAGGGCCAGCAACACCTGCTGTTCGTAATTGGCCAGGGCCCCTTCGGCATCGGCCTTGGCACCGCGCAGGCGGGCCCGCACGCTGCCCAGGTCGAATGCCGCCCAGGTAATGCTCGGGCCCAGCGCCCAGGCGTTGGCCGCAGACGAGCCGATCTGCGAGCCGCGGGCGGCGGTAAAGCCCAGGAAGCCGCTGAGGCTGACGCGGGGGAACAGGTCGGCGGTGGCCACGCCCACGTTGGCGGTGGCGGCCGCCAGCTGGCGTTCGGCGCTGCGGATGTCCGGGCGGCGGCGCAGCAGCTCACCTGGGTCACCCACGGGCAGCGCCTTGGCGATGGCCGGCAGGGCCTTGGGCGACAGGTCGACGCTAAGTGCCTCCGGGCGCTGGCCGAGCAGGGTGGCAATACGGTGCCGCGCCCGGGCCTGTTCGGCCTGCAGTTGCGGCACGGTGGCTTCGACCCCGGCCAGGCGCGCATCGGCACGCACCACGTCGAGGTCGTTGCCTACGCCCGCATCGCGCAGGGTTTCGGTGATGGTCCGCGATTCCTGCTGGGTCTTGAGGTTGGCCAGGGCGATCTTCTCGCGCAATTGCGCGCCACGAAGTTGCCCGTAGGCATCGACCAGCTCGGCGATCAGGCTCACCTGCAACTGCTGCAGGTCGGCGGCGGCCACGGCTTCCTGGGCTTCGCTGGCTTCGATCTGGCGCTGGATACGGCCGAACAGGTCAAGCTCCCAGGCCATGTCCAGGCCCAGGTCATAACGCTCGCTGTTGACCCGTTGATCGGTCTGGCCGGGGACCTGGCCCTTGCCGATGTCGCTGCTGACGCGGCTGGTAACCACCGGCAACTGGTCGTTCTCGGCGTCTTCACGGATCGAGCGGGCCGACTTCAGGCGGGCGAAGGCCACGCGCAAATCGCGGTTGCCGTCCAGCGAGGCCTGCACCAGCTGGTTCAGCACCGGGTCGTCGAACTGCTTCCACCACAGGCTTTCGAAGCGGCTACGGTCATAAGCCTTGGCCTGCACATCGCTGCTCAGTTGAGCAGGTTCGGTGGCCGGCGCCTGGTAGTCCGGGCCCACCGCACAGGCCGCCAGGGCCAAGGCCAGCAGGCTCGGGGTCAGGGGTTTGAGCAGGTTCATGCATGGTTCTCCAGCGCTTGAACGTGTTCGGCCTTGCGGGCCTGGCGACGCTCGACGAAACGGCGAATCAGGAAGAAGAACACCGGGGTCAGGAACAGGCCGAACACGGTCACGCCGATCATCCCCGAGAACACCGCCACACCCATGGCATGGCGCATTTCCGAGCCGGCACCGGAGCTGAACACCAGTGGCACCACACCCATGATGAAGGCGATCGAGGTCATCAGGATCGGCCGCAGACGCAGGCGGCAGGCTTCCAGCACCGCTGCCAGCGGGTCGAGGCCCTTGGCCTGTTCATCCTTGGCAAACTCGACGATCAGGATCGCGTTCTTGCACGCCAGGCCGACCAGTACGATCAGGCCGATCTGGGTGAAGATGTTGTTGTCGCCACCGGATACGATCACGCCAGTGATGGCCGACAGCAGGGTCATCGGCACGATCAGGATCACCGCCAGCGGCAGGCTCCAGCTTTCGTACTGGGCAGCCAGCACCAGGAAGGCCAGCAGCACGCACAGCGGGAACACGAACAGCGCGGTATTGCCCGAGAGGATCTGCTGGTAGGTCAGGTCGGTCCACTCGAAGGTCATGCCGTTGGGCAGTTCCTCTTTCAACAGCTTCTCGATCGCCGCCTCGGCCTGGCCGGAGCTGTAGCCAGGGGCTGCGGCACCGTTGATTTCGGCAGTGATGAAGCCGTTGTAGTGCATGACCCGGTCCGGCCCGGAGGTGTCGCTGACCTTGAGGAAGGTCGCCAGCGGGATCATTTCGCCCAGGTTGTTGCGTACCTTCAACTGGCCGATCTGCTCGGCGTCGAGGCGGAACTGCTGTTCAGCCTGGACGTTGACCTGGTAGGTGCGGCCAAAGCGGTTGAAGTCGTTGGTGTACAGCGAGCCCAGGTAGACCTGCAGGGTGTCGAAGATGTCGTTGATCGCCACACCATGGGTCTTGGCCTTTTCCCGGTCGATGGCGGCATCGACCTGCGGCACGTTGACCTGGTAGCTGGTGAACAGGCCCGCCAGTTCCGGTACATTGTGGCTCTTGGCGATGATGTTCTGGGTTTCCTTGTACAGCGCTTCGTAGCCCAGGTTGCCACGGTCCTCGATTTGCAGGCGGAAGCCGCCAATGGTGCCCAGGCCTTGTACCGGCGGTGGCGGGAAGATCGCGATGTAGGCGTCCTGGATGTCGGCGAACTGGGCGTTCAGCGCGGCAGCAATGGCGGCGGCCGACTGGCTCGGGTCCTTGCGCTCGTCGAACGGCTTGAGCGGGGTGAACACGATGCCGCTGTTCGGGCTGTTGGTGAAACCGTTGATCGACAGGCCAGGGAAGGCCACCGAGTCGGCCACGCCAGGTTGCTTGAGGGCGATTTCGCTCATGCGCTTGATCACCGCCTCGGTGCGGTCGAGGCTGGCTGCGTCAGGCAACTGGGCGAAGGCCACCAGGTACTGCTTGTCCTGCGCTGGCACGAAGCCAGTCGGGGTGGACGAGAAGCCCAGGTAGGTCAGGCCCATCAGGCCGGCATACACGAACAGGGCGATGCCGCTGGAGCGGATGACCCGGCGCACGCCGCCGACGTAGCGGTTGGAGGCACGGTCGAAGAAGCGGTTGAACGGCGCGAACAGCCAGCTGCCCAGCAGTTTTTCCAGGAACCGCGAGAAGCGGTCCTTGGGTGCGTGGTGCTCCTTGAGCAGCACGGCAGCCAAGGCTGGCGACAGGGTCAGCGAGTTGAAGGCCGAGATCACCGTGGAAATGGCAATGGTCAGGGCGAACTGCTTGTAGAACTGCCCGGTCAGGCCGGAAATGAACGCGGCAGGTACGAACACCGCGCACAGCACCAGGGCGGTGGCGATGATCGGGCCGGTCACTTCGCCCATGGCCTTTTGCGTGGCTTCCAGCGGTTTCAGGCCCAGCCCGATATTGCGCTCGACGTTTTCCACCACGACGATGGCGTCGTCCACCACGATACCGATGGCCAGCACCAGGCCGAACAGGGACAGCGCGTTGAGCGAGAAGCCGAACAGGTGCATCACCGCAAAGGTACCGATCAGCGAAACCGGTACGGCCAGCAGCGGGATGATCGAGGCACGCCAGGTCTGCAGGAACAGGATCACCACCAGTACCACCAGCACCAGTGCTTCAAACAGGGTGTGCACTACCGCTTCGATGGAACCACGGACGAACACGGTCGGGTCATAGACGATGCTGTAGTCCATGCCCTCGGGGAAGTCCTTCTTCAGCTCGGCCATTTTCGCCCGCACTTCGTCGGAGATCTCGATGGCGTTGGAGCCGGGGCGCTGGAAGATCGGGATGGCTACCGCCGGCTGGTTGTTCAGCAGCGAACGCAGGGCGTACTGGCTGGAGCCGAGTTCGACCCGGGCGATGTCTTTCAGGCGCGTGATTTCGCCATCGGCACCGGCACGGATGATGATGTTTTCGAACTCTTCCTCGTTGACCAGGCGGCCCTGGGTGTTGATCGACAGCTGGAAGCTGGTCGAACCAGGGGCGGGTGGGGCGCCCAGCTGGCCGGCAGCAACCTGGCGGTTCTGCTCACGGATTGCCGCGACCACGTCGCTGGCCGTCAGGTTGCGCGAAGCGGTCTTGTTCGGGTCGAGCCACACGCGCAGCGAGTAGTCGCCCATGCCGAACAGCTGCACATCGCCCACGCCGCCCAGGCGCGCCAACTCGTCCTTGATGTTGAGGATGGCGTAGTTGGACAGGTAGAGCATGTCGTAGCGGTTATCCGGCGAAGTCAGGTGCACGACCATGGTCAGGTCGGGCGAGGCCTTGTCGACGGTGATACCGATGCGGGTCACTTCCTCCGGCAGCTTGGGTTGGGTACGGGTGACGCGGTTCTGCACCTGCACCTGGGCGTTGTCCAGGTCGGTACCCAGGGCGAAGGTGATGGTCAGCGTCAGCTTGCCGTCAGCGGTGGACTGCGAGGACATGTACAGCATGTTCTCCACGCCGGTAATGGCCTGTTCCAGCGGCGCGGCAACGGTTTCGCCAATGACCTTGGGGTTGGCACCGGGGAAGTTGGCGCGCACCACCACGGTGGGCGGCACCACTTCTGGGTATTCGCTGATCGGCAGCTGGAACAGCGAGATCGAACCCGCAATCAGCAGCACCAGCGACAGCACCGCAGCGAAGATCGGCCGGGTAATGAAGAATTTCGAGAAGTTCATCGGTGTGGTCCCTTAACCGCGTGGCGCCTGGGCGCTGGCGACTTTCACGTTGTTGCCCGCCACCTTTGGCGCCGGGTTGCTGGCCTCCAGGGCCTGGCGCTGCTGGGCGAGGGCGGCGAGGGTCTGTTCGCTGGCCATCTGGGCCTCGATCGGGGTTACCGGCGAGCCTGGACGTACACGCTGCAGGCCCTTGACCACGATGCGGTCGTCCTTGCCCAGGCCGCTGCGCACGATGCGCAGGCCTTCCAGCTTCGGCCCCAGCTCTACAGCGCGGTAGGCAGCCTTGTTGTCCTTGTCCATGACCAGTACGAACTTCTTGCCAAGGTCGGTGCCCACGGCTTCGTCGTTGATCAGTACGGCATCGTACTGGGCGCTGCCGACCAGCTTCAGGCGCGCATACAGCCCCGGGGTGAACTGGCCGTCGCGGTTGTCGAACACCGCACGGCCACGGATGGTGCCGGTACGCGGGTTGACCTGGTTGTCGACGAAGTTCATCTGGCCCAGGTGCGGGTTGCCGGTTTCGTTGGTCAGGCCCAGGTACACCGGGGTGCTTTGGCCACGCTGGCCTTCGCGGGCCAGCTGGGTGTACTTGAGGTACACGCGCTCGTCGGCGTCGAAGTAGGCGTAGACCTTGTCGGTGGAAACCACACTGGTCAGTGGGGTGACATCGGCAGTGACGATGTTGCCGGCGGTGAACTGGGCGCGGCTGACACGGCCACTGATGGGCGCGGTGACGCGGGTGAAGCTGAGGTTAAGGCGTGCCAGGTCGAGCTGGGCCTGGATCGCATCGACCCCGGCACGGGCTTCGGCGGCGGCGCTGCTGCGCGATTCGGCCAGTTCTGCGGAAATGGCGTTGCTGTCACGCAGGCGTTCGCCACGGCGGGCTTCGTTGGCGCTGCGGATGGCGGTGGCCTTGGCCTGCTGCAGTTGGGCTTCGAGGCGGCGCACGTCGGCCTGGAACGGGCGTGGGTCGATCTGGAACAGCAGGTCGCCCTTCTTGACCTGGGCGCCTTCGGTGAAGGCCACCAGGTCGATCTGGCCGGAGACGCGTGGGCGTACTTCGACGGTTTCCGGTGCTTCAAGGCGGCCGGTGAACTCGTCCCATTCGTTGATCGGTTGCTCGATCACCTTGGCTACGGTGACTTTCGGCGCGGCGGGAGCCTGCACGGCGTCTGGGGTTCGACCGCAAGCGCTGATCACCACCACTGCCAGGGCAGCGAGGGGCAAGCGCAAGGGTTTGAGTGATTGTTCCATGGAGAACTCCGCCAATGTATTAGTAGTGGGCGGAGTGTGAGTGTCTTGCGCGTGAGGCACGAATCGAACGGGGCGAAGGTTATTATCACGCTGAATGATATGTGTGGGTCATTCATCGATTTGCGGCATGGTTGGGGTTGGCTTGTCGTGAAAGGGGCGCAAAGCGCCCCCGGCATTCTGGGACTTGTCGATTCAGTGAATGCTGGAGGCCAGCTCGAAGATCGGCATGTACATGAGGATCACGATCAGGCCGATGAGCAGGCCGATGAAGGTCATCAGCAGCGGTTCGAACAGTTTCACGAACCACTCCACCCAGCGGCCGATTTCCTGGTCGTGGAAGTCGGCGCAGCGCTCCAGCATCTCGCCCAGGTTGCCAGACTGCTCGCCGGCCCGCAGCAGGCGCAGCGATACCGGCGTGACCAGGTGCCCGGCTTCCAGCGCATCGGACAGTGGCAGCCCTTCGCCCACTCGCTGGCTGGCCTGTTCCAGGCCTTGGGCCGCCGCGCTGCCGAGCAGGCCGCGGGCCATGCCCATGGCAGTGAGGATGGGGATACCGCCTTGCAGCAGGATGCCCAGCGAGCGGTAGAAGCGTGCCAGTTCGTACATCATCAGGCGTTGGTGCAGCGCTGGTAGGCGCCGCAGTTGGCAGGACGCCCAGCGTCGCACCCGTGGGTGCCGGCGTAGCAGCCACAGGGCCGTGACCCCGCCAACGGTGCCCAAGGCCAGCGGCAGTTGTTGGGCATGCAAGAACAAGCCGATCTGCATCAATACCCGTGACAGCCAGGGCAACTCGGTGCCCATGCCCTCGAACACCTGGCTGAAGCGCGGCACCACATAGCCGAGCAGGAACAGCACCACGCCGCCGCCCACCAGCAGAAGCAGCAACGGGTAGACGGAGGCCCCCACCAGTTTCTGCCGTACCAGGTCCAGGCGCTGGCGGTAGCTGATGTAGCGGGTGAGGGCATCGCCCAGCGCGCCGGTACGTTCGCTGGATTGCACCAGTGCCACGTACAGCGGCGGGAATACCCGTGGCTGTTGGCCCAAGGCCTGGGAAAGCGAGCGGCCTTCGTACAGCTGGCGTACCAGTTCGCCCAGCACTTTGCGGGTTGCCGCCGCAGGTGCCTTTTCTGCCAGGCTCTCCAGCGCGTCGATCAGCGGCAGGCCGGCGTTGAGCAGGGTCGACAATTCCTGGCTGAACAGCACCAGGTCAAAGGCTGCCTCGCGGCGCCAGGCCATGCCGTGCAAGGCGCCGCCGTGGCCACGCAGGCTGAGCACGCGCAAGCCTTGGTCCTCAGCCTGGCGACGGGCCTGCTCGGCGTCCTCGGCGTCGATCTGCAACTGCACCACGCCCTGTCTGCCCAGGGCCTTGAGGCTGTAGCGCATGGCCGCTCTCCTTACTGCCAACTGGTGATTTCGGCGTTTTCCCCGTCGCCCCCAGGCTGGCCGTCCTTGCCCATCGACAGCAGGTCGTATTCACCACCGTTTTCGCCGGGTTGCCGGTAGATGTAGGGGCGGCCCCACGGGTCTTGCGGCACCGCCTTCTGCAAATACGGGCCGGTCCAGCGTGGTTCGCCACTTGGGGCGATCACCAGGGCCTGCAGGCCTTGCTCACTGTTGGGGTAGTGGCCGACTTCCAGGCGGTACAGGTCCAGGGCCTTGCTCAGCCCCTCTATCTGCGCGCGTGCCACCTTGGCCTCGGAGCGGCCGAGCTGGCTGAAGTACTTGGGTGCGACAATGCCGGCCAACAGGCCGAGCACCACCAGTACCACCAGGAGTTCGAGCAGGGTGAAGCCACGTTGCGGTTTGGTTCTGCGCTGCATGGTGAAGCCCTCCACTGCATAGGTACAAGCGTTTCCAGGGACCATGCAACAGCCGTGCACGTCTGCCTCGGGGCCTTGCGCCATGCGGTACAGGAAGCGGCACAGTGCTTGCGTCGTGGTCATTGTCCTCGGGTTTTCCGGGGCATTTCCCCCACATCGGGGGCCACGACGAAGAGGCGACCGACATGCGTGGACTCATCCTCGGATTGATCTGGCTGGTGGCAGGTGCTGCCCAGGCTGATGTGTACATTTCCATCGATGCCAAGGGCGGCTACCTACTGACCAACGTCCATCGACCGGGGCGTCATTACGAAAAGGTGATCAGCGAGCCGCTGGCGCAGGCTGGCGCGGCCAAGGCGCAGATGATCACCGGCCGCCCCTACGCAGAAGTGGTCGCCGCTGCGGCGAAGACCCACAACGTTCCCCCGGCGCTGTTGCATGCGCTGATCAAGGCCGAGTCTGGCTACAACCCCAAGGCCCGTTCACGAGCAGGCGCGGTGGGCTTGATGCAATTGATGCCGGATACCGCCCGCGAGATGGGCGTGGAAGACCGCCTGGACCCGGAAGACAACGTGCAGGGCGGGGCACGCTACCTCAAGCGTATGCTCACCTTGTTCGACAACGACATCACCCTGGCCGTGGCGGCTTACAACGCCGGCCCGGATGCCGTGCTGCGGCGCGGCGCGGTACCGCCATTTGCCGAGACCCGGCGCTATGTGCCCACTGTGCTGCGGGAGTACCGCAAGTTGCAGAGGTTGGCGGATGATTCGCCTTTGTAACTGCCATCCACCGCGCTGGATTCTTCGCGGGTGAACCCGCTCCCACAAGGATCGTGTGCATTGGAGGGAAAGTAGTCATACCCTTCGGCGGATGCCATCAATTTAACACTACTGCTTCCCCATCTCTGGGCTATAACCTTCAAAGGTGCCCAGATGTGGAGTCCGCCATGGACGTCGCCCCCCGTTCCGACGCCGTAGATATGCCAGCCGGTAACGAGATGGCCACCCCGCGCAAGCCGTTCAACCTGCTGCGCTGGTATGCCTGGGTCAGCCTGGCCATCATCCTCTCGGTGGCCACCGGGTTGGGGCTGATATCCAGCCGTTTCATCATCGATGAAAGCGTCGAGCGCGACGCCTTGCTCACCGCGCAGTTCATCACTGCCATCGCAGACGCCGAAGTGCGTCATGTGTCGATCCCCAATATACGTACCATGGGCGAGTTGCTCGACCCGCGTACCGACCGTGCCAGTTTGCCCGGCGTGGACCCGGAGGCCCGGCGTAAGGCACGCGGCGAATTTCTCGACCACATTGCCCACCTGCCCGACATGCTGCTGGCCAACATCTATGCCCCGGATCGCACGGTGATCTGGTCCAGCAACCCGGCGCTGGTTGGCAAGCTCATCGAAGGCGACGATGACCTGGACCGCGCCTTCGATTACAAGATGCGGGTCTCGGCCAGCTACCACAACTTCGAACAGGCACGCGCCGAACAGAAGTTCGTCACCCCGCCGGAGCAGTTGTTCATCGAAAACTACATTCCGCTGTTCGACGCTGATGGTGAGCAGGTCACGGCGATGGTAGAGATCTATAAAGAACCCCACGACCTGATCGTGCGTATCGAGCATGGCCTGATCATGATCTGGCTGGCGATCACCGTCGGCGCCGGGCTGGTCTATGTCGGCCTGTACGGCATCATGCACCGCGCCGCGCGGTTGCTGGCAGTGCAGCAAAAGCGGCTGATCAACAGCGAAACCTACGTGGCGCTGGGCGAGGTGTCTTCGGCAGTGGCCCACAGCCTGCGCAACCCGCTGGCCAGTATTCGCTCAAGTGCCGAGTTGGCCCAGGCGTTCGACGAGGGCCCGGCGCAGCGCAACATCAACGACATCATCAGCCAGGTTGACCGCATGTCGCAGTGGATTCGCCAGATGCTGCAATCGCTGCGCCCCCTCAACGATGAGGCGGTGGCCGTGGACTTGCCGCAGGCGCTGCAGGAAAGCCTGCAAACCTTCGCCGTGCCCCTGGCGCGCGGCGGGGTGACGCTGGATCTGCAGCCGTTACCGGCCGTGCAGGTACTGGGGCAGCCGGCGTTACTGCGGCAGATATTCAGCAGCTTGATTGCCAATGCCCTGGAGTCGATGGAGCAGGGCGGCCGGCTACGTGTGGAAGTTGTACGCCAGGACAGGCGCAGCCTGACCCTGCGGCTGTCTGACAATGGCAAGGGCATGAACGAAGAACAGCAACGTATGGCGTTCCGGCCCTTCTTCACCACCAAGCAGGGTGGGCTGGGTGTAGGGCTGGTGTTGGTCAAACGCATCATGGAACGGTTTGGGGGTTCGGCCAGGCTCAGCAGCAGCGAGGGCCATGGCACCCGGGTGTCGCTGAACTTCCGGTTGGCGAAATCATCTTGAATTACATTAATTAAGTTTTCTATTTATTTGAATTTAAAAGGTTTTACATATTTTGGGTGAGAAATACCCAATTGTGGGGAATCGGCCTTGAACTGTATTGACCCAAAGCGCCCAAGCCTTTGAAAAATAACCACAAAAGTTTGTTTCGGCAAGCTGGCTGAGTTTTTGCAACGTGCCATGCACAGCGTGATACGCGACAAATGGCAGCTGCGGCTGCGCAGGTGGAATGCTCTCAATATGCCGCTAGTCGATGTATTGATGTATTTCTGAACGGACTCCCTGGGCGGGAACCACGCAATGCAGATGCTGGAAAACGAAGTGCCCGACAAGGCAGGTGCGAACGCCAACGGTATGGCCATACCGCTGCGTGAGTTCAACCTGCTGCGCTGGTTTTCGCTGATCAGCTTGCTGATCATTGCCTCGGTGGCGGGCGGGCTGGGTTATGTGTCAACGCGCTTCGTGGTGCGTGACAGTGTCGAGCGCGATGCCTTGCTCACTGCCCAGTTCATCCAGGCCATGGCCCAGGCCGAAGTGCGCCATTCCCAGTTGCCCCCAGGCACCACCATGGGTGAGTTGCTCGACCCGCGCCTGGATCAGCAGCACCTGCAGTTCACCCCGGCGTTGGCCGAGTCGACTCGGGTCGAGTTCCTCGACCATGTCGAGCACCTGCCCGATACCCTGCTGGCCAACGTCTATGCCCGCGACCGCACGATCGTCTGGTCTACCAACCCGGAGCTGGTTGGCAAGCGCATCGAGGCCGATGGCGATCTTGATCGGGCCTTCCGCTCGCGCAAGGCGGTGTCAGCCAGCTACCACAAGGCCGAGGACGACCGCGAAGAGCAAAAATTCCTGCGGGAGCCCATGTACCTGTTCATCGAGAACTACATCCCACTGTTCGACAGCCAGGGCGAGCAGGTAATGGCGATGGTGGAGATCTACAAGGAACCGCAGGACCTGGTGCGGCGTATCCAGCGCGGTTACGTGCTGATCTGGGCATCGACCCTGGTAGGCGGAGCGTTGATCTATTTCGGCCTGTTCTGGATCGTGCGTCGGGCGGCATTGATGCTGCGCCTGCAGCAAGACCGGTTGGTGGCCAGTGAAACCTATGTCGCGCTGGGTGAGATGTCATCGGCGGTAGCCCACAGCCTGCGCAACCCGCTGGCCAACATCCGCTCCAGTGCGGAGTTGGCCCAGGAAATCGCCAACCCGATGGCGCAGAAGAACATCACCGACATCATCAGCCAGGTCGACCGTATGTCGCGCTGGGTGCGCGACCTGCTGGTGTCATTGCGCCCAACCAGCGACGAGGCCGAGGCGGTGGACCTGGTAGCGGCCATCGAGGATACCCACCTGGCTTTCGTGCAGCAGATCGAGCGCAATGGTGTGCGCTTCCATTTCGAAGGGCCTGATGTGCAGTGGGTGGCCAGCCAGCCGCTGCAGCTCACGCAGATTCTCAACAGCCTGTTCTCCAATGCCCTGGAGGCCATGCCAAATGGCGGCATGCTGACTGCCCAGGTCAATGTACAGGATGGCCTGCGTGCCGAGTTCGTGCTCACTGATACCGGCAAGGGCATGAGCCAACAGCAGGAACGGATGGTGTTCAAGCCGTTCTTCACTACCAAGCAGGGTGGCCTCGGTGTAGGCCTGGCCCTGGTCAAACGCATCATGGAACGTTTTGGCGGCTCGGTCAGTTTGAGCAGCCGCGAAGAGGAAGGAACCCGCGTCAGTCTTACATTCAATATCGCAGCGGGAGGGGACCATGGAGCATAGCATCCTGGTAGTGGAGGACGATGAAATCCTCGCCGACAACATTCGCACCTACCTCAGCCTCAAGGGCTTTGAGGTGACTGTGTGCCACAGCGCGGAGTTGGCGCTGGAGCAGATCAAGCGGGCCCAGCCCGATGCGGTGCTGACCGACAACTCGCTGCCTGGCATGAGCGGGCATGACCTGCTGCGGACCCTGGTGGCCCAGGCACCGGATTTGAAAGTGATCATGATGACCGGTTACGGCAATGTCGAAGATGCCGTGCAGGCGATGAAGGAGGGCGCCTTCCATTACCTGACCAAGCCGGTGGTGCTGGCAGAACTCAAGCTGACCCTGGACAAGGCCCTGGCTGCCGAGCGCATGGAGCGCACGCTGTCGTTCTATCAGGAGCGCGAGGCGCAGAAGTCTGGGTTGCAGGCGCTGATCGGTGAGTCGCCGGCCATGCTTACCCTCAAGCACACCCTGCGCCAGGTGCTGGATGCCGAGCGGCGCATGGCCAGCGACGACTTGCCGCCGGTGCTGGTGGAGGGCGAGACCGGTACCGGCAAGGAACTGGTGGCCCGCGCCCTGCATTTTGATGGTTTGCGTAGCAAAGGGCCGTTCATCGAGTTCAACTGTGCGTCGATCCCTGCCAACCTGCTGGAGGCCGAATTGTTCGGCCACGAGAAGGGCGCGTTCACCGATGCCAAGGATCGCCGGGTAGGCTTGGTGGAGGCTGCCGATGGCGGCACGCTTTTCCTCGACGAGATCGGCGAGATGGACCTGATACTGCAGGCCAAGCTGCTCAAACTGCTGGAAGACCGCAGTATCCGCCGGATTGGTGCGGTGAAGGAGCGCAAGGTCGACTTGCGCGTGATCAGCGCCACCAACTGTAACCTTGAGCAGATGGTGCAGCAGGGCAAGTTCCGCCGCGACCTGTTCTTCCGCCTGCGTATCATTGCCCTGAAGGTGCCGCGCCTGTATGCGCGTGGGCAAGACGTGTTGCTGCTGGCGCGGCACTTCCTGGCCCACCATGGGCGGCGCTATGGCAAGCCGAACCTGCGCTTTTCTGCCGAGGCGGAAAGCCTGTTGCTTGGCTATAGCTGGCCAGGCAATGTCCGCGAGTTGCGCAACATGCTGGAGCAGACGGTGTTGCTGGCGCCAAATGAGGTGGTGCAGGCGCATCAGTTGAACCTGTGCATGACGCTGATCGACGAGCCGCTGGTGCAGCAGCCGACGCCTGCGATGTTCGAAATGCCGCGGCATGAGCCAGAGCCGGGGACCAGCCTGCCGGACATGGAGCGTGATCTGGTGTGCAAAACCCTGGACCGCACCGACTGGAACGTGACCAAGTCGGCGCGCATGCTTGGGTTGTCGCGGGACATGCTGCGTTACCGGATCGAGAAGTTGGGGCTGACCCGGCCTGACAAGCGTCAGTGGTGATTGCAGGCTGAGAGAGGTCCTTGTGGGAGCGATGTCTTCAGGGTGGGTTACCAGTGCTTGTACCGCTGCTTCCTTGCCGCCCTGTCCCCTCCGACGGCAGATCGCGGTTGTCATTCTGCTCCGCCGGCGGGCTTTCCGGGTCGTTGCCCTGAATGCGTGGGTCGCTATCCCGCGGCATGGGCTTTTCGATCGGGTTAAGGGTGCTGTCCACGCCCGGCCTGGGCGCCGGGTTGTGCGGGTCGTCGGGGTAAGTCGGGCCTGTACCGACCGCCAGTGCCAGTGGCGATACCAGTAGGGCGGCGAGCAGGAAAGATCGGGGCATGGTGCAAGCTCCTTTGCGGCGGGACAAGGGCGTGGCCTGTACCTCGGTTAGGCCACCCGGCAGGCGCCGGGTGCCCCAACCCCGATCAACGGTCACACCACCATCGACAGCAACATGATGAAGATGATGCCAACGATCGACAGGATCGTCTCCATCATGCTCCAGGTCTTGAAGGTTTCTGCCACGGTCATGTTGAAGTACTGCTTCACCAGCCAGAAACCGGCGTCGTTCACATGGGACAGGATCAGCGAGCCGGCACCGGTGGCCAGCACCAGCAGCTCGCGGTTCACCCCTGGCACCAGGTCGATCACCGGTGCGACGATACCGGCGCCGGTAATGGTGGCGACCGTGGCGGAACCGGTGGCGATGCGGATTACTGCTGCCACCAGCCAGGCCAGCATGATCGGCGAGATTTCCGCCTGCACGGCCATTTGCCCAATTACGTTGCCCACGCCAGTGTCCACCAGCATCTGCTTGAAACCACCGCCAGCACCCACGATCAGCACGATGGCCGCAGTCGGCGCCAGGCTCTGGTCGAGCATTTTCATGATCTGCTGGCGGTTGAAACCACGGGCCGAGCCAAAGGTGTAGAAGGCCAGCAGCAGGGCGGCGAGCAGGGCGGTGATGGGGTGGCCGATCAGGTCCATCCATTGGCGCACGATGTGCTCGGCGGGCAGCACCACGTCAGCGAATGTCTTCAGCAGCATCAGCACCACTGGCAGCAGCACGGTGACCAGGGTGATGGTGAAGCTCGGCAGGTTGCCCTGGTCGGACTCCTTGGCGATCTGGTCCATCAGTTCCTGGGACGGGCTGCCCGGGATGTAGCGGGAAATGAAGTTACCGAACAGCGGGCCTGCGATGATCGCGGTGGGCAGCGCCACGATCAGGCCGTAGAAGATGGTCTTGCCGATGTCGGCATGGAAGATGCCGATCGCCAGTAACGGCCCCGGGTGTGGGGGAACCAGGCCGTGCACCACCGACAGGCCGGCCAGCAGCGGGATGCCGATCTTGATCAGTGACACGCCGGAGCGCCGTGCAACGATGAACACCAGCGGAATCAGCAGCACGAAGCCGATCTCGAAGAACAGCGGGATGCCTACCAGGAAGGCGGCGAACATCATGGCCCAGTGCACGTTCTTCTTGCCAAAGGCGCGAATGAGGGTTTGTGCGATCTGGTCGGCACCACCGGAGTCGGCCATCAGCTTGCCGAGCATGGTGCCCAGGGCGAGCACGATACCGACGAAGCCCAATACGCCGCCAAAACCGTCCTGGAACGATTTCATGACCTTGGCTACCGGCATGCCGGAAGTCAGGCCAAGGAAGCCGGCTGCGATAGTAAGGGCGACGAAGGGGTGGACTTTGAAGTGGGTGATCAGCAGGATCAGCCCGACGATGGTAACCAGCGCGTCGAGCAGCAGGAAGGTATCAGTAGCCAGTCCGAACATGGTTTTAAGGCCTCGGTCTTATCGTTGTTTTGGGCGTAGCTTTTTTGCAATGTCGCCCACGTTTACGGGGCGAGGTAGCGCTGTCTTTGGTGAGCCAGGAAACCGCCGGGTCAGGCGGTTTGTGCCAGGCCCGGCTCACCGCAGCGCTTTAGCCAGCGATCCACCGCTTCGGCCAGTGCGTCGATGGGCTGGGTGGCGTCCAGCGCCAGGGTCAGGGGTTCGCCGCGTGGCGATTCCAGGGCAGCGAACTGGCTGTCGATGAGGCTGGCCGGCATGAAGTGGCCGGGGCGTGCCAGCACGCGCTTTTCGGCCTCGGCGGGCGACAGTTCGAGGAACACGAACAGCAGCCCGGGCATGGCATCGCGCAGGGTGTCGCGGTAGCGGCGCTTGAGTGCCGAGCAGGTCAGGATCGGGCGCTCCCCAGCCTGGCTGGTGGTTTGCAACTCCTCACCCAGGCGCACCAGCCAGCCGGCGCGGTCGCTGTCGTCCAGGGGGATGCCAGCGCTCATCTTGCGGATGTTTTCGGCAGGGTGGAAAGCGTCGCCTTCGATCAGGCGGCCGCCACTTCTGGCGGCAATGGCGGCGCCTATGCAGCTTTTGCCGCAACCGGCCACGCCCATCACCACGATGGCGGACAGGGGAGAATTCATCAGTACCTCCTGCGGGGTGAGATAGCGCTGTCTCGTCGTTGACGAACAGCCACCTCCCCGGTGTTATTGGTCTTGTCCTTACGCAGTATGGACGCTTGGCGGCGAGCACGTAGTGGCTGCTACCAAAGATTACATTGCCTGCGTCCTGAGACAGCGCTACCTTAGTGGCCGTTCCCTATCCTTGCAAGTAGTAAAATTACAACATCCATGTCCCGCACCGGCTCCCGCACTACAGGTCGTCCCACCCTGGCAGAAGTTGCCAGGCTTTCCGGGGTTTCCCCGATTACCGCTTCGCGCGCCTTGCGTGGGGTGAGCACTGTCGCGCCAGAGCTGGTGGAAAAGGTCGTCGTCGCAGCGGCGAACCTGGGCTACGTGGCCAACCCGGCGGCCCGGGCACTGGCCTCGGCCCGCAGCCAGTCGGTGGTGGTGTTGATCCCGTCGCTGTCCAACCAGCTGTTCATCGACACCCTGGAAGCCATTCACGAGGTCATGCGCCCGCGCGGGCTTGAAGTGCTGATCGGCAACTATCACTACGATATTGCCGAAGAAGAGAACCTGATCCGCAACTACCTGGCTTACCAGCCCTGCGGCATGCTATTGACTGGTTTCGAGCGCAGCGATGCAGCGCGGCAAATGCTGGCCGCCAGCGGTGTGCCTTGTGTGCACATGATGGAGCTCAATGGCGAGCCAGGGGCGTTGTCGGTCGGCTTCTCGCAGCAGCAGGCCGGGCGCGCTGCCGCCAGGCACCTGATCGAGCGCGGGCGCAAGCGCCTGGCGTTCATTGCCGCGCAGCTCGACCCACGGGTGATGCAGCGTGCCGAAGGCTTCCGCCAGGCGCTGGCCGAAGCCGGTTTGCAGGCCGCCGAGCTGGAGGTACTGGCCCCGGAGCCTTCTTCCATTGCCTTGGGCAGCGCACTGTTCAGCCAGCTGATGCAGCAGGCGCCGGATGTCGACGGTATTTTCTTCTGCAACGACGACCTGGCCCAGGGCGCTGTGCTGCAGGCGTTGCGCCAGGGAGTGGAGGTGCCACGCCAGGTGGCGATGGTCGGCTTCAACGACCTGCCGGCCTCGGCGCACATGGTGCCGCGGCTGACCTCGATTCGCACGCCCCGTGCTGCCGTCGGGCGCGGGGCGGCGCAGGCACTGCTGGCGTTGCTCGATGGCAAGCGGGTGCCGAATGCGCAGCAGGATTTGGGCTTTGAGTTGATGGTGCGGGAAAGCACCTGAACCCCATACCCCGCGCGGTCCTACAGGGATCGCACTGGCCGCCGGGCTTCATAAAAATATAGTAATTACAAAGCGATAGCACTGTGCTTGCATGCTAATTATGGCGATCTATGCTCATGAAACCGCGCATAAAGGAGCCCGGCGTCATGTTCGATTTCCACCGCAAGTCCGACCTGCTCGAGATCCAGCGCAGCCACCAGGCTTTGGCCAATGCGCAAGCCAAACTGGCAGCCATCAGTCGTTCCATGGCGATGATCGAGTTCGCCCCCGACGGTACCATCCTCGATGCCAACGAGCGCTTCTGCCTGGCCATGGGCTACAGCGCCGACGAATTGCGTGGCAAGCACCACCGGCTGTTCTGTGAGCCTGGCTACGCAAAAAGCGCCGAATACCAGCAGCTGTGGCGTGAACTGGGGCAGGGCAAGGCCATCAGCGGTACCTTCGAACGTATCGACAAAGCCGGGCGCGAAGTCTGGCTGGAAGCCAGTTACATGCCGGTACTGGATGAGCAGCGCCAGGTCAGCAGCGTGATCAAGGTGGCCACCGACATCAGCCAGCGGGTGGTGCTGGAACATGAGAGCGAAAGCCTGCTCAAGGCCATCAGCCGCTCCATGGCGGTCATCGAGTTCACGCCGCAAGGCCGGGTGATCACGGCCAACCAGAACTTCCTCGACACCATGGGCTACTGCCTTGATGAAGTGGTCGGCCGCCATCACGGGCTGTTCTGCCTGGCCCATGAGCGTGAGTCGACCGCGTACCGCGCATTCTGGGCTTCGCTTAACCGTGGCGAATACCATTCGCACCGCTTCGAGCGCATCAACAAGCGAGGCCAGACGGTGTACCTGGAGGCCTCCTATAACCCAATCTTCGACAACAAGGGCCGCCTGTACAAGGTGGTGAAGTTTGCCAGCGACATCACCCACCAGGTCAGCACCCAGCAAAGCGCCGCCGACGCCGCCCATGCCAGTTCGGTGCAGACTGACGCCTGCGCGCGCAAGGGCACCGAGGTGGTGCAGCAGGCGGTGCAGGTGATTGAGCAGATTTCCCAGGAGCTTAACGACGCCGCGCGCAGCATTGACGCAGTGAGCAAGCAATCGGACGTGATCGGGCAGATCGTGCTGACCATTCGCGGCATCGCCGATCAGACCAACCTGCTGGCCCTGAATGCAGCCATCGAGGCGGCCCGTGCAGGCGAACATGGGCGCGGCTTTGCCGTGGTAGCCGATGAGGTGCGCAACCTGGCAGCGCGGACCAGCAAGGCAACCCTGGAAATCGTCGATGTGGTGCGGCAGAACCACGACCTGTCACTGTTGGCGGTGGCCAGTATGCAGTCAAGCCTGAACCGCACCGGCCACGGCGTGGCGCTGGCCAACGAGGCCGGGACGGTGATCATGGAAATTCAACAGGGCTCACGGCACGTGGTAGATGCCATCAGCCAGATCAGTTCGACGCTGCAATTGCATTGAGCGCATCGCCCATTTCCTCAAGCAGGGCCTGCAGGCTGGCTTGCAGTTGTGCGCGTTCGTCAACGGTTGGCAGTCCTTGGGCGTGAGCTTGCTCGATGGCTTCGCAGTCCTTGACCACGGTGCGCACCCTGATCATCTTGGCCCCGCCCTTGATGCGGTGGGCCAGGGCGCGGACTGCCTCATCAGGGGCATCTGGGTTTAGCGCGCGCAAGGTGGCCAGGTCTTCACCGACGCTTTTCGACAATTGCTCAAGCAAATGCCGCGTCAGTTGTTCGTCATCCTGGGTCAGGTGGCGCAACTCAGCCAGGTTGAACCCGCTGTGGCGTGCTTGCGGGGGCTGGTGCTGGGAGTGGGCGTAGGGCAGGTGGGCTTTGAGCGTGCGCAGGCCAATCGGTTTGAACAGGCATTCATCCATGCCGCTGGCCAGGCAGCGGGCACGCTCCTCGGCCTGGGCGTTGGCGGTTACGCCGAGGATCCGGCACGCTGTCAGGCCGCACTCGCCCTCCAAACTGCGAATGCGGCGGGTGAGTTCGTGGCCGTCCATGACCGGCATGCTGCAGTCGGTAATCACCAGGTCGAAGCGCGCTGCCTGCCAACGTGCCAGGGCAATTTCGCCGTTCTCTGCCAGGGTCACGCGATGCCCCAGGGTGTGCAGTTGCCGCTCCAGCAACAGCAGGTTGGCAGGGTAGTCGTCGACTACCAGGATGTTCAGCGGGCCGCTGCTGCTTTCCAGTGCTGGCATGTCCTGCTCGGCTTGCATAGGTGCTGCGCAGGCGGGCAGTTGCAGGTTGACGTGTACCCGGGTGCCGACGCCTTCGACACTCTGCAAGCTCAAGGTGCCGCCCATCAATTCGGCCAGGCTGCGGCTGATGACCAAGCCCAGGCCTGCCCCTTGGCGTGCCCGTGGGCCTTCGGCTTGAGCGAAGGCATTGAACAGCCGGGCCTGGTCGGCGGCGCTGATGCCGATGCCGGTGTCGCGCACATTCAGTTCAACTGCCAGGCCGCTGTGGTCGGCAGCCTTGGCCAGCACCAGGCTGGCCTGGACTTCGCCGCGGTCGGTGAACTTGATGGCGTTGCTGATCAGGTTGGACAGCACCTGTTTGAGCCGCAGCGGGTCTGCCAGAACCCAGACGGGCGAAGCGGGCAGCTCGCTGTGCAGATGCAGGCCTTTGGTTCGCGCATTGCCTTCAAATACCCGAACCGTGGCGCGTACCAGCTCAACCAGGTTGGTGGCTACCGGTTGCAGGGTAATGTGCCCGGACTCGATGCGTGAAATGTCGAGAGTATCGCCAATCAGCTCAAGCAGGCCGATGGCCGAGTCATAGGCGGTCTGCAAGGTCTGAGTGTCACAGCGGCCGTTACGGCTGTCTTCCAGGGCCAGCTCCAGCAGGCCGATCACAGCATTCATCGGGGTGCGGATTTCATGGCTCATGGTGGCCAGGAAAGTACTTTTTGTGTGGCTGGCCTGTTCAGCGTCGTCCTTGGCCTGGCGCAGCTGTTCGAGCAGGCCGCGGCTGAGCGCCAATTGGGCCTGCAGGGCATGCTGGGCCTCGGTGCGTTGGTTGATGAGCTTGCGCAGGTAGCTGTTCCAGAACACCACCCCGGCCAGCAACATGGCCGACAGCACCAGCACCTGCACGGCCAGGGTGCGGTAGTCGCGCCACGGGCTGTCGCTGACCAGCGTGCTGGTGCGCCAGCGGTTGATCAACTGGTCCAGCTCTTCTGGCGGTATGCTCAGCAGTGCCTTGTCGAGAATGGCCTGCAGCTGCGGTTGGTCGGAGGCCACGGCAAAGGCGGCAATGGCCGGGTCGTCATCGAGCACACTGGCGATGCGCAAACGGTCCTTGAACACATGGCTGATGTAGTAGGCGGCATTGATATGGCTGCTCAAGGCAACATCGGCAGTGTCGTTGGCCACGGCTTCCATCAGGCCGAGCGGGTTATCCACTTCGATCAGCCTGGCCTGCGGGTAGCGTTGCTGCAACACGGCCCGTTGCGGTGAGCCACGCACCAGGGCGATACGCTGGCCGTCCAGTGCCTTGGCTTGCGCCGGCGATGCATTGTCGCTGCGGGTGACCAACACCCTTGGGCTGACCAGGTAAGGGCGGGTATAGCGCAGTTGCCTGGAACGGTCTGCGCCGTAGCCCAGGGCGCCGATCATCTGCGCATCACCTTGGCCCAGGCGTTCAACCATCGCATAGGCGGACGTGCTCTCGACGGGTTTGAAGTGCAGCCCTGTGCGCAATGAAATCTGCTTGAGCAGGTCGAGGGTGATGCCGCTGGGGTGGTGCTGGGCATCGTTGAAGGTCAGTGGCGCCAGTGAGGTATTGATCAGCACGTCGATGGTAGGGTTGGCGGCGATCCAGGCTTCTTCTTCGGCGGTCAGCGCGGCGAGGTGGCGCTGCAACAGCAAGCTGGTGTTGCCACTGCTCCAGCGCCGCAGGATGTTCAGGCGTTCGCTTTCGCTGATGCGCGCAAGCGCCTGGTCGACCAGCCGATGCAAACGCGGGTTGTCGTTGGCCAGGGCAAAGGCGAAGGCCTCGGGGGCAGCCTGGGAAAAGTGGTCGATCTTCAACGCGCCCTGATAACTCTTGCCAATCGTGAAGTCGGTGCTGATGGCATCGCCCAGGTAGGCGTCGGCCTCGCCCAGTTCGACGGCGGCAAGCCCGGCCAGGGTTGAGCGGTACAGGCTCAATTGCGCCTTGGGGTAGAGGGCGCGTACGGTACTGGCCGGCAGGTAATGATCGACCATGGCCAGGCGCAGGCCGGCGAGGTCGGGTGTGTTCTTCAGGCTGCGCCCCTCGCGGGTGACGATCACCGGCAGGTCCTCAGCATAAGGGGTGCTAAGGCTGAGCTGGGCATCTGCTGCCTCGAAGGCATTGGAGCTACCCAGCAGGTCGATGCGGCCATCGCGCAGCGCGGCAATGGCTTCGTGGCGGTTGTCGTAGCAACGTACTTCGATGGCTATGCCCAGCTGTTCGGCAATGATACCTGCGTAATCGGCGCTGAGGCCTTCGTAGTCATGCTGGCTGACGTTGATTTCGAACGGCGGGTAGTCGGGCCGCGAACTGCCCAGCACCAGGTGTTGGCGTTGCTGTAGCCACTGGCGGTCTTCGCTGGGCAGCGGTAGCGGTGTTGCGGCGCTGACCGAGCGGGCCAGCAGCTGGCGGGGTTCACTGTTGGCCAACAGCCCGCTGGAACAAACCAGGCCGATGGCCAGAAGGGCGCTCGCCAGCAGGCGCTTCATGGCTGCCAAGCGCTCAGTAGACGCTGTTGCGTTTGGCCAGGTCGACCATTTCAACCAAGGATTCCGTCTTGAGCTTTTCCATGATGCGGCCTCGGTAAGTACTGATGGTCTTGGCGCTGAGGTTCATGCAGGTGCCAATGTTCTTGTTGTTTTCGCCGCGCGCCAGGCGCCGCAGTACTTCCATTTCCCGGTTGGAAAGGCTGGCCAGGCGCACTGGCTCGCTCTCCAGCGAGTTGCTGTTGACCGACATCTGCGGGAAGGTCGAGTAGCCCTTGACCAGGGCCTTGAGGGCAAACAGCAGGGCCTCGTGGTCCTCTTCCTTGGTGACGAAGGCGCCGATGCCGGCATCCAGGCAGCGCCGCACGTACAGGTCGGTGGCTTGCCCGGTCAGCACCATGATCTTGGGTACCGGTTCCAGGCATTGCAGGCGCTTGATCACTTCCATGCCGTCCAGGCCGGGCAGGCCGATGTCGAGAATGACCACGTCCGGGCGCAGATCGCGGGCTACCTGCGCCACTTCGCTGCCATTGCCGACCTCTCCGACGACATGAAAGCGCTCACGCTCGAGCAGTAGGCGCAACGACAGCCGGACGATGGGGTGGTCGTCGACGATCAGCACGGTTGTCATGAGGAAAACTCCTGTCGGGATGTGGTCCGCTTCCTTGATCACTCAGGAATACGTCTGCAAGTGGGGTTGTCGGAAGCGCTGCACGATACGACCATTCCCGAAGTTTGGTAATGCCGAGTATAGAAGTGTTGATAATCCCCGTGGTTGTTGTCGAAATTTCCTACAAATAACGGGAAAGACATCACCCTATCAAAGCGGCAATGTCTGTTTTTGGGCCAGTCAGGCGCAGGCGGAGTGCGCTTTGTTCACGCGCAGGGTCGAGGCGGGGTTATTGAGCAGCGCCTGGCCGACCCGCGTGGGGCGAGCCACCAACTGGCCGGAGCAGTTCGGGCAACGGCCCTGAAAGCGGGTTTCGGCACAGGTGCGGCAGAAAGTGCATTCAAAGGAGCAGATCAGCGTGTCGGGGCTGTCACCCGGCAGGTCGGTATCGCAGCACTCGCAGTTGGGGCGTAAGTCCAGCATGGGCATGACTCCTGTTCGCAGGCGGGAACCCGGAGTCTGCTACGCCGGCGGCAAGCCTGGCAATGCTCAGTCGCCAGGGCGATACAAGTGTGCGTGCCCGGCGCGGTACAAGGCCGACTCGGCGAACGGCGTGTCGCCCAGCACGTGGCCCACGAGGATCAGCGCCGTGCGCCGGAAGGCCTTGGCCGCAACGCGTTCGACAATATTGCCGAGGGTGCCGCGCACCCAGTCCTGGTCTGGCCAGGTGGCGCGATGGACCACCGCCACCGGGCAGTGCGCGCCGTAATGCGGTAGCAACTCATCGACGATGCGCGCCAGGTGCTTGACCCCCAGGTGAATCGCCAAGGTGCTGCCATGGCGCGCCAGGTCGCCCAGTTGCTCGCCCGGTGGCATCGGTGAGCTGTCGCCATAGCGGGTGAGGATTACCGTCTGCGCCACTTGTGGCAGGGTCAGTTCGCAGCCGAGCAGGGCGGCGCTGGCCGCCGTGGCGGTGACGCCGGGGATGATCTGGTAATCGATGCCCAGCACCTGCAGGTGGCGGATCTGCTCGCCGATGGCGCCATACAGGCTTGGGTCGCCGCTATGTACCCGGGCCACATCCTGGCCTTGTTCGTGAGCGTTGCGCATGGCCGCGATGATCTGCTCCAGGTGCAGCTCGGCACTGTTGATCACGGTCTCGGCCTGGTGGCCTTCGAGCACGGCGGCCGGTACCAGTGAGCCGGCATAGATGATCACCGGGCACTGGCGGATCAGCCGTTGGCCCTTGACCGTGATCAGTTCCGGGTCGCCGGGGCCGGCGCCGATGAAGTAGACGGTCATGGAAAGTCCTTGCAAGAAAAGGATATGAAGCGTTCAGCAGGCCAGGGCGAGCGTGGCCGGACCCAGTACCTGACGGGGCAGCAGCAACCGGGCAGTGCCAAGCCACTGGCTGGCCAGGGCCAGGGCAGCGCTCTCCGCCACGCCCCAGCAGCCGCTATGGGCATGGGCAGCGGCAGAACGATGGCTGAGCAATGGTTCGTAGGGTTGCAGTTGCGCGCCATGGTACAGCACCAAGGGCAAACCGAGGCGATCGGCCAGTTGCTGCAAGCCGGGTTCGTCGGCCTTAAGGCTAATGCTGGCGATACCGCGTAGATCGGCCAACGCCAGGCCCTGGTGTTCCAAGGCCTGGCGCAGCAAGGTTTGCAGGGTATCCGCCGGGCAACCCCGGCGGCAACCGAAACCGGCGTAAAAAACCGGCATCAGGCCTGGCTGGAACGGCGGAACAGCCATGCGCTGAGCAGGCCCAAGGCCAGCCAGAAGGCGGCGTTGGTCAGCCAGGAGGCCAGTTTGAACTGGGTTTCCAGTGCTTCGGGGGCCAGGCTTTCGTGCACTTCGGGCTGCGGTGCGCCGATTACATGGGGAATGACCAGCAGCACGGCGCCCAGCGCCTTCAGCAGCCAGTGGCGGGCGAATACCAGCATGGCCAGCCCCAGGGCTGTAGCGCTGGCTGTGCCAACCCACCAGGCCTGGCGTTGCCCCAGGTCGGCGGCCGCAGTACCTGGCAGTTCTGGTGGCAGGCCCAGGGTCGGGGCCAGGCAGAACACGGCAAAGCCGGCCAGCCCCCACAATGCGCCAGTGCCGGCGCGCTTGGGCTCGCGCAGGCTGTACAGGGCGGTGAGGATCAAGGCGAAGCCGACCGCGACCACCAGGTTGCCACCGGTGGTAGACAGCACGCGCTGCCAGCCGTCTTCCGGCGACCAGGCTTCGGCACTGTGTTCATGGGCGGCCACTTCACTGCCATGTTCGTGGTGTGCGGCCGGTGCCGCAGACTCGTAGGTTTCTGCCTCGAGAATCAACGGGGCGACCCAGAAACTCTGCAGCAGGGTCAGCAGCAAGGCAGCAAGCAGCCCGCTGAAGCCCGCGGTACGGGCAATGCGCGTAATCATCGGGCGTACTCAGTGGCAGGGGAAGGCGGCGCTGTGGCGGGTGTCGTGGGCGGCGTTGTGCACGGCCTCGATGTGCGAGAAGCCGGCGAAGTACACCAGGCACAGGCCCAGCAGGCTGGCGCCGACGGCGATGACTACACGCTGACTGAGGGTGACCGGGGTGGCAAGGCTGTGCTGCTTGGCGCTGGTGACGGGCATGACGCGTTCCTCTGCTTTTTTGTGGGCAACGGGCGAGCGCGGCAGCCCCGGGCATGATTGCCCAGGGGAATGCAACAGCGCCCGCCCACCGCGGGGTGTTCATGAACGCCAGGCCGGTCTCCGGGCTTGCGAGGAGGAGCAGGGCTCCTGGAAGGCGTCACCTTCCCATGCCGAACTACCGGGCACAGTGGTATAGACGCTTCGCTCGCTTACCGTTGCGGGGGCAGCACCGGCCTTGTCCGGCCCTGTTTGCAGGGCCTGCGACGCACCGGTTTCCCGTTTCACCCCCATTGGGGGCACCTGAACGTGAGGTGTAAGGAGAGCATGGGGCGGGCTTGGCGTCAATTGCCAAGTACCGCAGCAGCAACCCATAAGCTGAAGGAGATTGCCCAGCCCTTTGGGCTGCGCTGTCACGCAGATAACTGTGCTGGCAGCTGCTCCGCGTACCCTGTGGGAGCGGGCGCGCCCGCGAAGGGGCCGGCACAGGCGACAGACAGCAGCCAGTTTGCCCAATCAACCCCGGGCAAACGCCGCCAGTTTCTCCCCATCCAACCGGTAACGCACCCACTCGTCCTGCGCCTCGGCCCCCAACTTCTCATAGAAGCCGATCGCCGGCTCGTTCCAGTCCAGCACACTCCACTCCAGCCGCCCGCAGTTGTTCGCCACTGCCTCGCGGGCAATGTGCTGCAGCAACTGCCGCCCGGCGCCGTCACCGCGCTGCTCGGGCGTCACGTAAAGGTCTTCCAGGTAAATGCCATTGCGCCCCAGCCAGGTCGAGTAACTGTAGAAGTACACCGCAAAACCGATAGCCCGCCCATCGCGTTCGCACATCAGGCTGTGCACGGTGCTGCCTTCGTCGAACAGGCTGTGCTCGATGTCGGCAAGGCTGGCGACCACTTCGTGGCGGGCGCGCTCGTACTCGGCCAGTTCAGTGATGAAGGCCAGGATCTGCTCGGCATCGGTACGAACGGCAGGTCGAATGGTGAGGCTCATGGGGACGGCTTCCTTGATCCAAGTGGCGGTACAGTAATGTGTATCTACATAATTTATTAGAACTGTATCGGTCGCAAGAGAGGGCGACTCCGTTAGTGTGACAGCACCTATCAAGAAAGTGGAATGCCCGCCATGCTTGCCTCTGCCGACTTGCTGACTGCCTTCGTGCTGTTTGCCTTCGTGTCTTCCATTACCCCTGGGCCCAACAACACCATGTTGCTGGCCTCGGGGGTGAACTTTGGCGTGCGTCGCTCGATCCCCCACGCGCTGGGTATCAGCTGTGGCTTCATGGTGATGGTACTGGCCGTCGGCCTGGGCCTGGGTGAGGTGTTCAAGGCCTGGCCGCCGTTATACACAGTGCTGCGCTACACCGGCGCCGCTTACCTGCTGTACCTGGCCTGGAAGATCGCCACCTCCGGGCCGGTCGGCACGGCTTCATCCAGCGCACGCCAACCGCTGGGCTTCTGGGGCGCGGCAGCCTTCCAGTGGGTAAACCCCAAGGCCTGGGTGATGGCGGTGGGGGCGATTACCACCTACACGCCGGCGCAGGGCTATGTGACCAATGTGATCGTCATTGCTGCCTTGTTCGCCCTGGTCAACCTGCCAAGCGTGGGTGTGTGGGTGATGTTCGGCAGCGCCCTGCGCAACCTGTTGCAGAACCCGCGCTGGCTGATGCTGTTCAATGTCCTGATGGCCTTGCTGCTGGTGATTTCACTGTACCCGCTGCTGTTTGTAGAATCGGCGTTTTCCTAGCCCCGCGAGTGCAGCAAGCCGATGCAGTTGATCCCCTGGTCCCACGAATGTCCCGAAGGCTTCACCCTGCGTGGCTGGCGAACCCCGGCCAGTGGCAAGCCGTTGCTGCATTTTCTGCATGGCAATGGCTTCTGCTGCCTGGCTTACCAGCCATTGCTGATGCGCCTTGGCGAGCATTTCGACCTGTGGCTCTGCGATGTCCAGGGGCATGGCGACAGCGACCATGGCGGGGTGTTTCGCGGTTGGAACCGTACCGCCGCCCTGGCTGTGGAGGCCTTTCAGGCCGGGCGTGAGGAGTACGGCGACGTGCCACGGTTTGCCGTGGGGCACAGCTTCGGTGGCGTGCTTACCGGGCTGATCCTGGCCAGTGAGCCGCAGCTTTTCGCGCGTGCCGTGCTGCTGGACCCGGTGCTGTTCAGCCGGCGTATGCTCGGTGTGATGGGGGCGGCGGCACTGGTCGGCCTGCATCAGCGTCATGCCCTGGCGCGCAAGGCTGCTAACCGGCGCAGCCACTGGCCAGACCGCGAGGCGGCGCTGGCTTCGCTGCAAGGCCGTGGCATCTTCAAAGGCTGGACCGATGCGGCGCTGCAGGCCTATGTCGAGCATGCCATCGGCGATTGTGGCGAAGCCGTGGTGCTCAAGTGCCGGCCCAGCCGTGAGGTGGAAATCTTCAGCTCGTTCCCAAAGCGCATGTGGGCCAGCCTTGGCGCAATCAGCACGCCGACGCGGGTGTTGTATGGCGAACATACTTACCCCTTCGTACCCCACTCGGTGAACCGCCTTACGGCGCTCAACCGCAATGTGAGCGCGCAGCAGGTCGCTGGTGGACACTGTTTCATGCAAGAAGACCCGGCCATGGCGGCGGAGCAGGTGCTAAGTTTCCTGCAAGGCTGATTGTTCTATTTGTGGAACGAAGTAGGTCGTTTAAGCGGTCTACCGCCTGATTGGCATCATTGATAAGGTTATCCCAACCAAGAGAGGAGCCTTCTCATGAAAAAGATTCTGGGTATCCACCGCAGCCCACACGCCCACTGGGTAGGTGATGGTTTCCCGGTGCGCAGCTTGTTCACCTATGACGACCTGGCCAGCAAGATCAGCCCGTTCCTGCTGCTGGATTACGCTGGCCCGCATGACTTTACCCCGACCAGTGCTCGGCGTGGCGTTGGCCAGCACCCGCATCGCGGCTTCGAGACTGTGACCATCGTCTACCAGGGCGAGCTGGAGCATCGTGATTCCACCGGCGCAGGTGGCTTGATCGGCCCCGGTGATGTGCAGTGGATGACCGCCGCCAACGGCATCATCCATGAAGAGTTCCACTCCCCAGGCTTTGCCCGCAGTGGCGGCACGCTGGAGATGGTGCAGCTGTGGGTCAACCTGCCGGCACGGGACAAGCGTGCTGCGGCCGGCTACCAGACGCTACTGGCCAACGACATCCCGGTGGTGGCGCTGGACGCAGACGCCGGTAGCCTGCGGGTGATTGCCGGTGACTTCCGTGGGCACCAGGGGCCGGCGCGAACCTTCACCGCCATGGACGTGTGGGACCTGCGGCTGAATGCTGGCGCAACCTTGCAACTGCCGGTGGCCGCCGGGCGCAACGCGGCGCTGGTGGTGCTGCGTGGTAACGTGCGGATCAACGGCGAGCGCGAAGCCGGCCCGTCCAGCCTGGTGTTGCTTGACCAGGTTGGTGAGGATGTAACGGTCGAAGCACTGGAAGGTGCTAGCGTGCTGCTGCTCAGCGGTGAGCCGATTGATGAGCCGATCGTTGGCTATGGCCCGTTCGTGATGAACAGCCAGGCGGAGATTGCCGAATCGTTCGACGATTTCCATGCCGGGCGATTTGGGCAGATGCACGGCTGAAAAAGCTGGGGCTGCTTTGCAGCCCTTTCGCGACACAAGGCCGCTCCCACAGGGATTGCGATTTCCTGTGGGAGCGGCCTTGTGTCGCGAAAGGGGCGCAAAGCGCCCCCAGCTTTCTGGCATCATCCTCGTATGCCCAAACTCTCAACCCTGCACGCCGTGCGCCGATCATTGTCCCACCCCAGCCACCACACCCTGTGGCTGCGCTACCGCGCTCCCTACCACTGGCCCTCGACCCTGGGTTTTCTCGCTGCCCGCTGCATCCCAGGCATCGAAACCTGCCAGAAAGGCACCTACCGTCGCACCCTGATCGTGGCTGGCCACCATGCCGTCCTGCACGCCACGCCGTTGCGCAACCAGTTGCGTATCCATCTCGAGGGCGCTCCCTCAGCAATGCTGCCTGGCCTGATTGCCAGGCTGAGGCGAGTCTTCGACCTCGACGCAGACCCCGCGCGTATCAGTGGCGAGCTGTCTCGCGACCCCTTGATGGCAAACCTGCTCAAGCAACGGCCCGGCTTGCGCGTGCCGCAAGGTTGGGACGCTTGCGAACAAGCCATGCGTACGGTGCTGGGGCAACAAATCAGTGTGGCTGGAGCCATGACCCTGGCCGGCCGATTGGTGCAACGTCACGGCGCGCCCCTGCGTCTTCGCGCACCGGGCCTGAGCCACGTGTTCCCGACACTTGCGGCATTGGCGGCAGCGCAGTTCGAAAACATGGGCATGCCAAGGGCGCGTGCCGCCACCCTCGGTACCTTGGCCAATGCCTTGTTGGCCGAACCCGGGCTGCTGCGTAGCGGGCAAGAACTGGATGAGGTGCTGCGCAACCTGCGTTTGCTCAAGGGTATCGGCCCATGGAGCGCGCACTACCTGGCGCTGCGCCAGGCCGGCGCGGCTGACGCCTTGCCGCTGGGCGACGTGGCGCTGATCAAGGCATTGCGCCTGCTGGAAGGCGATGATGCGCAACTGGCCGAACGGGCGTTGGCCTGGCGACCATGGCGGGCTTATGCGGCACAGCACCTGTGGGCATCGCTGGGGCCGGCCGGGACCACTCGTCGTTAAGTTTGCCATTGCATTCGAACACTCGGCCCCCGCGCAGAATCTTCCACTAAGGTGCTAGAGGATTCCCCGCATGATTATTGCCCCGACGCATGGACGCCTGCCCGGGCATGCGCAATATCAATTGGCGCCCCGCCCGACAAAGGCGTACTTCCACACAACAGGCCATCCCACAGAGAGGGTCGTACCATGTCGTTGATAGGAGTTTCGATGCTAGAGATGCGGCAGCTGATCGAGCAGGCCTGCCTGCCCGATCGCTGTGAAGTCAGCTGCCCGGACGGCGCCAACCTGACCATCCGCCTGGGCCAGGGCCAGAGTCTCGAAGAGGGCGTGACCCTGAGCGGGGTCCCGCTGCAAAGCCTTAACAGCTGCCGTGACTTGGTCAATCTTGTGGAGCAGCTGCATGCGCTGCGCGACAGCCACCCGGCGCCACTCAAGGCAATTGCCTGAGCCCCCCGCCGTGCCCCGGTCAGCCCAGGCTGGCCGGGCGTACGTATTCCGGCATTAGGGTGTTGAACCAGAACAGGATCATTGCTACCAGGATGGTCACCAACAGCAATAACCCCACCCCCCAGACGCAAGTGGCAAACAGCATGGCCTGTTCTTTCTTCAGCCGCAGGAACGTCTGCAACCCGCCATACAGCAAGACACTGGCATAAGCCGAGGCTGCCATCAGCGCGGTGAAGGCCAGCCAGCGAATTGGCAGCAGGCCGACCACCCCGGCAAAGAACCATGGCGTAGCGCAGTAGGCGGCAAAGCCAATGCACTGGTTGAGGCTGGGCTGTGTATCGAAGCCGCGTGACATCCAGCGGATCATCACCCCCATCAACATCACCCCGACCACTGTGGTGGCATACAACAGGCCTGCCAGTTGCGCGGCGCTGCCCATGCTCAGGCGTACCCGCTCCTCGGCCGCCAGGCTCCAGCCGAAGGTGGTGGTGCCAATGAACAGGCACACGGCGGGGATCAGCGCCAAGGCCAGCAGGCGTGGCAGGTACTGCTGTGGGTGGTCTTCCTCGGCCCGTCGAATGTCCAGCCAGGCGTCGGCAGGGTGGGTGAAGAGCTTGAGCAACGGACTGTTCATGGCGTTCTCCGGCAGGCGTGGGCCCTTTTGCTATGGAGACATGCCGCGCCCGGTGGGTTCAGCCAGGTTGGCCGCCGTTGATCGGCTTACTGCAGCTCCAGCAACAGGTTCAAGCCGCCATCCCCGCACTTGCCGTGGTCGCGGACCACACCGTGGTAGCTACGCCCGTCCCACACAAAGGCCACACTGTGGGCACGGTCGACCTTGTCGGGCAGTGGTGGGCAAATGTGCAGGCGCAGGCCTGGGCGGCCTTGCAGGGTGAGGGCGGCGAGCTGGCACTGGCACTCCACGCTCTGCGCCACCGGGCCGAACAGGGTGTCGCGCACGTAATCGAGTTGCAGCGAGGCATTGGGCGCGCGGCCAGGCATTTTCATGGGCGCGCGGCTCCGCTGCAAAGGCTTGGGGAACAGGGCTGGTAGGGCATGGCAGGCTCCAGGCAGAAGAAAGCGCGGCTTAACGTTTGAAGCTTGCCTGGGCAAGATGTTCAACGTGTTTCATGTGCGTTCGTCTTGTTTGCGCCGGCTGGCGGGCCGTTAGTCCGATTCAGCCACCGGCCTTGCGCAAGGTCAGGTTGATCCGCCGCTCGCCCAAGCGCGGGTGCACGCCAGGCTTGATCGGCAGCACGCCGTGGAAGCGCAAGCGGTCTTCGCCGCCCCAGACCAACACATCGCCGTGGCTCAGCGGGATGCGCTGGGTTTTGTCGGCGCGTTGCAAACCACCGAACAGGAACACCGCCGGCAAGCCCAGCGAAACCGACACGATAGGCTGGCCGAAGTCCTGCTCGTCGCGGTCCTGGTGCAGGCTCAAGCGGGTGCCAGGAAGGTAGTGGTTGACCAGGCAGGCATCGGGTACAAAAGCGTCGAACCCGGCCATGGCCGCAGCGCGGGCAGCAAGGTTGAGCAACACCGGGGGCAGGGCAGGCCAGGGCTTGCCGCTGATCGGGTCGCTGGGGCTGTAGCGGTAGCCGTGTTCATCACTTACCCAACCCAGCGTGCCGCAGTTGGTCAGGCCAACCGCCATGCGCAGACCACCCGGGGTGTGCATGTGCCGGAACGGCGCGGCGCGCAGCACCGGGCGCAGGGCGTCTAGCAGCGGCTCGATTTCGGCCAGGGCGAAGCCAGGCAGCAGCACGGTGTGGCTGGCCAGGCGTTGCGGCTGGGGGCCGAACAGGTCGAGATCGGACTGGATCATGGGGTGGGCGTCGGGTTGGGTGGTGCCTATTGTAATGCGCTTGGCAGGCCTGGCCTATTCGCGGGTAAACCCGCTCCCACAGGCAGCCCGTAGATTTCAGACCTGTGGTTATCCTGTGGGAGCGGGTTTACCCGCGAATGGGCCGGAAAAGAAAAAGAAGATCAGGCAGAAAAAAAGGAACCGCGGCACCAGGGAGAGGAGCACCGCGGTTCAAGGGGGAGACGCTTACTTCTGGGTCACAGTTGCCAGGTTCGTACTGCCCAGCTGGGTGATGGTGGCGGTTTGGGCGATACCGCTCTGGTCTACGAACGCCTTGTTGCCCTGGCCTCCTTGGGTCACGTAGGCGACGTTGATGCTGTCAGTCTGCTTGATGGTGGCTTCGTTGCCGCTACCGTACAGCTGGTTGGTGTAGCTCTGGTTGCTGTAGCCAGACTGGTCGAGGGTGATGGAGTTGTTGTTGCCCTGGCTGTTGCCGTAGGCATAGTTGTCGGTACCACGCTGGTCGGCGACCAGAATGTTGTCGGTGCCGTTCTGCTCGAAGTACAGCTCGTTGTTGCTGTCGGCCTGCTTGGTCGACATCTGGTTGCCTTTGCCTTGCTGGCCCAGCGTGGCCAACTGGTTGTCGCCGTTCTGGGTCAGGTTGACGCTGTTGTTTTTGCCGTTCTGGTTGATGGTGGCGGTTTGGTCGGTACCGAACTGGCCGCCCATCTTGGCGCCTTTCCAGTTGCTGGCGGTGATGCTGTTGCCATCGCCCTTGGTATTGATGGTGAGGTTGAGGTTTTCACCGTTCTGGTAGGTGAAGTGCAGGTTGTTGCTGCCGGTCTGGGTGATGGTGGTGGTCGAGTTGTTGGTCTCGAACTGGTCCGACCAGCTGGCGTTGGCAGTGCCCTGCTGCGACAGGCTGACCTTGTTGTTCATGCCGAAGCTCTGGTCGATATAGCCTTCGTTCGACTGACCGGTCTGGGTCACGGATGCCTGGCTGCCGATCTGGGTGTCCTGCCACACTTCCACCGAGTTGCCGCCACCGTACTGGCCAATGCCGATGGTGCCGCCGGTGCCTTCACGCTGGTCGCCATAGGCCCAGTTGTCGTGGCCGTCCTGGAAGATCTGGATATTGCCGTCGACATGGTTCAGGTGCTCGGCGGCGGCATAGTTGCCCTGGCCGGTCTGGTTGACGGTGCTTTGGTTGTTGAGGCCGCCGAAGGTCTGCTCGATGAAGGCTTCGTTGCGCTGGCCAGACTGGATGCTGGTGGCCTTGCTGCCTTCCTGGCTGTCCTGCCACACGGTCGAGGCGTTTTCGCTGCCTTGCTGGGTTTGCAGCGATGTGTTGTTCACGCCCAGGGACTGGCTGGCGAAGGCGTCGTTGTAACTGCCACCGGCTTGCTGGGTGATCTGGCTGCCATTCTCGTACAGCTGCTCACCGTAGCCGGCGTTGTACGAACCTGTGGCGGTCTGCTGGATGTCGCTGGTGCTGTTATCCTGAACCGCCAGGTGGTTGTGGCCCTTGCCGGTCTGGTTTTGGGTGGCCGAAGCGAAAGGTGCCAGGGACTGGCTGACTTCGGCTTTGTTTTCCTTACCGTCCTGAGTCTGGGACGAGGTGCTGTCAGAAGCCATGGCCTGACCTGCGAGGGCCAGGACAATAGCGGCACTTAGGGGAGCGAGCTTGTACATGGTGGTGCCTCCAGGTCTATCTGTATTGAGTGATCTGAACATGCTGGCCATTGCCGTTCTGGGTCACAGAGCTGTTAAGGCCTGTGCCGGACTGCACGATGCTGGCGCTGTTGTCGTTGCCGATCTGCTCGATGGCCGCACTGTTGCTGCTGCCGCTCTGGCGGATCGACGCGCTGTTGCCATATCCCTGTTGGCTGATGACGGCCATCAGGTCACTGCCTTCCTGCAAGATGTACGCTTCCTGCGCACCCCCGGCCTGGACGATGCGGCCCAGCAGGGCCTGGCCGTTCTGGTCGAGGGCGGCGCGGTTGCCCGACCCTTGCTGCTCGATCACCGCGGCCTGGCCGGCGCCGACCGGCAGCAGGCGGATGATCACCGGTTCACCGAGGTCGTTGCCGGGCGCGAGGTCGGCATTGTCCATCAGGTCGTCGGCCCAACTGGCCTGGCCCACCAGGGCCAGGCTGAGCAGCAGTGGATACAGGCGTTTCATGGCGTTACCCCGCCTTTACTGCACGACTACGTTGACGGTGCGGGTGGTACCCGGGCTGGTAGTGATGGTCGCCGTCGGCGCGGCGGTCGGGATTATCGTGGTGCTGTTACTGACTGCCAGACGCCAGCGGCCATTCACCGGTACTGTGGCGGTGCCCAGTGTCTGCACGCCGGTGGTAGTGGTGACCCTTACGGTGACGACGTTGCCGGTAGTCACTGAAGAGGTGCCGCTGATGTCCCAGTTGTAACGGTTGTTGGAGCGCGCAGTGACTGTGGCTGCCGTGACTGCAAAGGTTTCCGCGGCGGGCCGTGGCGACACGTTGACGGTGACCGTGCCCGGGGTGGACAGCGCTCCCAGCGAGTCACGTGCCTGGTAGGTGAACGTGGTGGTGAAGGCTGCGGTCACCGTGGCCGGTGGGGTGTAGGTCACGGTGGCGCCGTCGGTGCTGACTGTGCCCCGCCCGGTAGCCGGCTGGGTAACGGCGGCCACGCTCAGCGGCACGTTGCCTTCTGGGTCGGTGTCGTTGGCCAGCACGTTGATGGTCAATGGCACGCCCAGGGTGGCGACGGTTTCCGGGTTGGCGGTCGGTGCCCGGTTAGGCGCGACGTTGATAGTGACCGTGGCCGGTTCCGACTTCAGGCCTTTGGCGTCCACCGCCCGGTAACTGAAGATGGCCACCAGTGGTTGCGTAGCCCCGACTGGCGGGGTGTAGGTAACCGAGGTAGTGCCATTCAGCACCACGCCGCCAAGTCCGGTACCAGGTTGGGTCAGGTCGCTGATGGTCAGCGGCACGTTGCCGTCCGGGTCGCTGTCGTTCTGCAGCAAGTTGAGGGTGATCGGGACACCGACACTGGTGTTGGCGCCATCGGCCTGGGCCAGTGGAGGCTGGTTGGCCGATTCAACCGGGGCGGTGCCGACCACGGTCACCGGCTCGACGTCGCTGCCGCCGTGCGCCGATTTGACCGTGATGGTGGCCGGTGGCTGCGCCACGTCGTTAACGGTCAGGCTTTGCTGCACGCCCTGTTTGGACATGCGGCCATAACCCTGTGCCAGCAGGTCCGGGACCACAACTTCGTCACTGGAGCGGGCCTCGATCACCAGGCGTTTGGTGGCCCATTCATAGCGTGCGGTACTTACCTTGACCACGTCGGTGAGTTTGCTCGACAGCGCGGTCGGCTGGGTGCCGGCGAGGCTGTTGCTGGCGGTGACCACTACAACCGGCGGTGGCGGGTTCTGGCTGAGCTGCTGGGTAAAGAACAGCCCGCCCTTGTCGCTGATCAGGTCGTATTGGCAAGGCGAAGGCGGGGTGCCGATCAATGCCAGGCCATTGCGCATGCACAGGCTGGCGTCTTTCGGGGCCTTGGCGAATACTTCCACGCGGGTGCCGTTGCCGTTGCGCGAGTAGGTGGCGCGTTCGAGCGTAACCGGCGTTTGCGCACGTTCGTCCAGCACCTTGCCCGAGACCGTGAACAGCGAGGTCTCGATGCGGCCGGGCGGGCCGTCGATGCGGATATAGTTGGTATCGAACGGGCTGCCGAGCACGGCTTCGGGCCGGTTCGGGTCGCCGATGAAGGTTTCGGTGGCGCCGGTGTCCGGGTTGACTTCCTGGTATGGCCCGCCAGCACCGCGCAACCATGGCCCGATGGCGCCGTTGAGTGCGCCACGGAAGTTGCCCGGTGCGCCGATACCGATGTCTCGAGTGATGTTGATCGCCCGCCGACCGGGCGCGGTGACGTTGACCGTCTCTACGCCATACGGGTGGGTGATGGTGTAGATACCGGCGCGCGGTACCGAGACGCGGATGCGAATACGAGCAAAGCTCTGCTGGTCGCCATCGACCGGGTTTTCTGCGGCGAAGGCCGCTTCCACGCCGGCGACGTAGGCATCCAGTTCATAGCCGCTGTTGCCCACCGCAGGGATAGTGGCCTCGGCCAGGAACCAGAACATTTCCGGTGGCCAGTTGTCGGGGAATACCAGCGGCAGGGCGTCGTCGTAGATGCCTGGCTCCGGCAGCAGGGTACACATGTAGGACGGTGCGGCCGGAGTACCAGGAACCCGAGTACTGGTGGCACGTGACTGGCACAGCTCCAGGGACTGGTTGAGGCTGTCCTTGTACCACATTGGGTAGCCGCCGGTGGCAAAGGTATAGGGGCCCGGGTCGACATCAGACAGCGCGGCAAAGGCGGCGCTGGTAACGGTGAGGGAGAAACCGGCGGCGAACAGCGCACGGCGCGACCAAGTGTTCATGCTGCCTCCTTGAAGGCTGAGCCTTTGTCTGTTCATGGCACCAGCACCACGTCTTCGGTGTCGCTGCCGCCGTGGGCACTGATGACTTGCACCTTGGCTGGCGGAACGGGCGTAAGGCCGGTGGTCAACGTCTTCACTGCGCCACTGCCGCTCAGGTTGCCGATTGCCGTGCCGTTGCCGGTTTGCGCCGTCAGGAGGGGGGGGGACGTTTCGTCGCTGCTACTGGCTACCAGGGTCAGCTCGCCGGTGGACAGGCTGTACTGGGCCTGGGTGATGGTGACCAGGTCGGTGAGCGGCACGTTGCTGGTGGTCAGGCTGCTGGTGGGGATCGCCACGCTGTTGTCGGCGGTCAGCGTCAGAATGGTGCCGGCGGCCGGGTCAAGGGCCGACTGCGCGTACCAGGCGCCGGTACCATTGGCCTCGGTGAGGTTGAGGTTTGGCGTCTGGCTGGTAAGGGTGACACTGGCAGGTGGTGGCGGGGCCATTACAAAGATGTCTTGCTGGGCGCGCAGGTCGCCATTCACGGTGTGCCGTGAATAGGTGCTGCGTTGCGGCATCAGCGGGGTAGGCAGGGCGACGGTCGAGAGCTTGCCCGAGATCGAGAACAGTTCGGTGCGCAGGTCGATGCCACCAGGGCCTTCGATGCGTACGTAGTTGGTGTTGAACGGGCTACCGGTTACCCGTTCATCCAGGTTGGGGTCGCCGATGAAGCGTTCGTTGCCTTCGGTGTAGGGGCCGTTGACACTGCGCAGGAATGGCCCGACGTCGCCCTTGAGCGCGCCGGAGAAGTCGCCTGCGCCGGCGATGCCGATGTCGCGGGTCATGTTGATCGCCCGGCGCCCTCCGGCCGGCACGTCGAACACTTCCACGCCGTAGGGGTGGGTGATCACATAAGTGCCGGCGGTTGGCACGTCGACCCGAATACGCACCCGGGCGAAGCTGACCTGGTCGCCGTCGACCGGCTCTTCTGCGGCAAATGCGGCTTCGATGGCGGAGCCGTAGCCTAGGTCGATGCCGCGGGCGGCGTCGACGATGGCGGCGTCGGCGGTAAACCAGAACGCTTCGTCAGGGAAGTTGGTGGGGAAGACGATGGGCTTGGTATCGTCGAACACACCGGGGGTTGGCAGCAGCGTGCACATGTACGACGGTGCGCCGGGTGCACCAGCGACACGAGAACTGACGGCCTTGCTCAGGCACAGGTCAAGCGTACGACCGTGGCTGTCCTGGTACCAGGCGGGGAAGCCGCCGTTGGCGGGGACGTAGGCGCCTGGGTCGACAGCATTCAAGGCGGCCTGCGCCGGAAGTTGGAGCATGCCGGCGAAAATCGCGACTGCCAGCGGGTGGGGTATCGGTCGGTGCATGAGTCACTTCCTCCTGCAAACGGGCCCATGGACTTGGGGCGTCTGACAGGAGATCGGCAATAGGCGTGCCAAACCGTGAAGATACCGCTGCAGGCCACGTGGGATAAGGGATCCAGTTTCTGCGAGGGGAAAATTGTCGACCATTGACGGTGGGCCCTGTTCCCCCAGATTTGGGGGATTGGGGTAGGCACCCTCAACCCAATCATGCGCGACGGCGCAGCCCAAAGGGCTGGGTGATCTCCCACAGGCCATTGATGTTTTTGCTACATTGCGTCGGCCTTTCCATCCCAGCAGCCGAGCCACGCAATGCAGCCCCTCGACCACCTGTCCCTGAACCTGTTCATCGTTGTTTGTGAAGAGGGCACTATCGCCCGCGCTGGCGAGCGTGCGTTCATGGCGCCGTCGGCGGTCAGCAAGCGTATCTCCGACATTGAGACACGCTTCGGCACCGCTTTGCTCAAACGCAGCAAGCGTGGCGTGGAACCCACCCCGGCAGGGCTGGCCCTGCTGCGCCATGCCCGGGAAATGACCCGGGCCATGGAGCGCCTGGACAGTGAACTGAGCGAGTACGCCGAAGGTGCGCGCGGCCATGTGCGGGTGCTGGCCAATGTGTCGTCGATCATGGAGTTCCTGCCCGAAGAGCTGTCGGCGTTCATGCTGCAGCACCCGCTGATCCAGGCCGATATCGAAGAGCGTTTCAGCCCCGATGTGGTACGCGGTGTGGCCGAGGGCAGCGCAGACCTGGGCATCTGCCGCAAATCCATGGCGGTGGGTGATCTGGAGTTCGTGCCATACCGCCAGGACCACCTGGCCGTAGTGGTCAGCGCCGACCACCCCCTGGCCGGGCGCAGCCAGGTTGCCTTTGAAGAGACACTGGCCTATGAACACCTGGGCCTGTCGGCCTTTGCCACCCTCAACACCTTCATGCGCAAGAGTGCTGAAAAGGCCGGCCGAGAGCTGCGATTTCGCTCGTACGTATCGTCGTTCGATGCGGCGTACCGCCTGGTGCAGTTCGGCCTGGGCCTGGCGGTGTTCCCCCAGGAAGCCGTGGCCCGCTATGCGGCGTTGTTCGACCTGCGGGTGATTCCGCTGACCGACGATTGGGCATTGGGCGAGTTCGTCATCTGCATGCGTGACCGGCACAGTTTGTCGCTGTCGGCGCGGCGCCTGCTCGACCACCTGCTGCTGCGTGCACCGGCCTGGCAGGCAGCGGGCTGATCCATCGTGGCTGACGATGGATCAGCCCGTGAAACACGTCTTTTCTGCCCGCCATCCAGCTCTTAGTCTGGCGCAACGCTTGAGACAGAGAGACCGTGATGACAACAATAACAATCAACGAAGTCGGCATGCGCGATGGCCTGCAGAGCCTGCAGGCGATCATGCCGACAGCCGCCAAACGCCGCTGGATCGACGCGGCCTACGCCGCCGGCGTGCGCCACATGGAGGTCGCCTCGTTCGTGCCGGCGCGCTTGTTGCCGCAAATGGCCGATGCCCGCGAAGTAGTGGCCCATGCCCTTGCATACCCGGGCCTGCAAGTGACCGTGCTGGCCCCCAACCTGCGCGGGGCCAGGGACGCGCTGGAGTCCGGTGTTCATCGCATCGTCGCCCCGGTATCGGTCAGCATGGCGCACAGCCTGGCCAACGTGCGCCGCACGCCCATGGAGATGGTCGAGGAACTGGGGCGCATGTGCCAACTGCGTACTGAAATGGGCCTGCATGAGGTACAGGTCATGGCTGGCATGTCGGTCGCTTTTGGCTGCACCCGCCAGGGTGATGTGCCGCTGGCCGACCTCTGTGCGCTGACTCGCCAGGTAATCGAGGCCGGTTGCGATCTGGTCTCGCTGGGCGATACCACCGGCTACGCCAACCCGGGCCAGGTGGCAACGGTGCTCCAGGCCGTGCGGGCGATTGCCGGTGAGCGGCTCAAGGCCGCGCATTTCCATGACACCCGTGGCCTCGCCCTGGCCAACAGCCTGGTTGCCGTGCAGCAGGGCATCGGCGAGCTGGATGCCTCGCTGGCCGGCCTGGGTGGCTGCCCGTTCGCCCCTGGCGCTTCTGGCAACACGGTCACCGAGGATCTGGTGTTCATGCTGCAGAGCATGGGCTACGACACCGGCATCGGCCTGCCTGCACTGATTGCGTCGCGGCAAGTGCTGAGCGACGCGCTGCCGGGCGAGGCCCTTTACGGCTGTATCGCCCGCGCCGGCTTGCCGTTGAATTTTCCGCAGGCCGCCCAGCACGCCTGACTTGCCTGAACAAGGAGTATCACGATGTCCAGACTTCCCTTGGACGGCATCCGTGTCGTCGAGATTTCGCACATGGTCATGGGCCCGACTTGCGGCATGATCCTCGGTGACCTTGGCGCCGAAGTGATCAAGATCGAGCCCGTGCGCGGCGACGGCACCCGCCGGCTGCTGGGTGCCGGGGCAGGCTTCTTCCGCACCTTCAACCGCAACAAGCAATGCATTGCCGTGGATGTCGAAACGCCCGAAGGCCGCGAGGCCGTGCTGCAGCTGATCGATACCGCCGACGTGTTCATCGAGAACTTCAAGCCCGGGCGGATGCACAAGCTGGGCCTGGGCTATGCCGCGTTGCGCCAGCGCAACCCAAGGCTGATCTATGCCTCGCACAAAGGCTTCCTCAGCGGGCCCTACGACAACCGCCTGGCGCTGGACGAGGTGGTGCAGATGATGGCCGGCTTGGCCTACATGACCGGGCCGGTGGGCCGCCCGCTGCGCGCCGGCAGTTCGGTGAACGACATCATGGGTGGCATGTTCGGTGCCATTGGCGTGCTGGCCGCGCTCAACGAGCGCCACACCACCGGCAACGGCCGCGAGGTGCAAAGCGCCCTGTACGAGAACTGCGTGCTGCTGGCTGCCCAGCACATGCAGCAGTACGTGGTCACCGGTGAGGCGGCGGCACCCATGCCAAACCGTATCAGTGCCTGGGCCATCTATGACGTGTTCACCTTCGCCGGTGGCGAGCAGATGTTCGTCGCCGCCACCGGTGAGGGGCAGTGGCATGCGTTGTGCCAGCTACTGGGGCAGACTGCCTTGCTCGATGACCCGACGCTGGCCAGCAACAACGACCGCGTGTTGCAACGGCCACGGCTGCTGGCGCACCTGGCTGAAGTGTTCGCAGCGCTGGACGCCGGCCAACTGGCGCTGCAGCTGGAGGCCAACGGCATTCCCTTTGCACCGATCCGCCGCCCGGAAGAGCTGTTCGACGACCCGCACCTGCAGCAAAGCGGTGGCATGGCCGACCTGCAACTGGAAGACGGCAGCCACACGCCGATGCCTTTGCTGCCGTTGTCACTGGACGGCCAGCGCCTGCAGCCACGCCGGGCGATAGCGCGGATTGGCGAGCATACCCGCCAGGTGATGCGTGAACTGGGCTACAGCGACGCGCACATTGCCCAGCTGTGCGCGGCCGGTGTGCTGAAAACCGACGACGATGCCTGAGGAGGGGTTGATATGGCGATTTACCAGTACGGCAGCCTTGCGCCCAGTGTGCACCCGGAAACCTTTGTTGCCGAGGATGCCAGCGTAATTGGCGACGTTACCCTCGAACAGGGCGTCAGCGTATGGCCGCAGGCTGTGTTGCGCGGGGACAACGAACCGATCCGCATTGGCCAGCACAGCAACGTGCAGGAAGGCGCGGTACTGCATGCCGACCCAGGTTTTGCCCTGACCGTGGGGCAGGGCGTGACCATCGGCCACCAAGCGATGCTGCACGGCTGCAGCGTCGGCGATGGCGCGCTGATCGGCATCCAGGCAGTGGTGCTCAATGGCGCGGTCATCGGCAAAAACTGTCTGGTCGGTGCTGGCGCCATCGTCACCGAGGGCAAGGTGTTCCCCGATAACTCGCTGATCCTCGGTGCGCCTGCCAAAGTCGTGCGCGAGCTGACGCCAGAAGCCATCGCCGGCATGCAACGCAACGCTGCCGAGTACGTTTGCAAAGGCCAGGCCTTCAAGGAAAAGCTGGTCCGTATCCGCTGAAAACCCTGCAAGCGGCGCCCGCCGAGGCGTCGCTGCTCTCCAATAATTACAAGAATGGAGATCCACCATGGTTGCCATGACCGGCGAACTGGCGCGTGAGCGCAACGACAGCCACATCAACGAACTGCTGCTATACCGCCGTGTGGCCTGGCGCATCATGCCGCTGGCCATCATCTGCTTCCTGTTCTCGTACTTCGACCGCATCAACATCAGTTTCGCCAAAGCCCAGATGCAGCAGGAACTGGGCCTGAGCGATGCCGCCTATGGCCTGGCCGCGAGCATGTTCTTCGTCGGCTACGTGCTGTTTGAAGTACCCAGCAGCCTAGGCCTTAAGCGCTACGGGGCACCGGCGTGGATTTGCCGGATCATGGTGTCGTGGGGCCTGGCCACGGCTGCGCTGGTGTTTGCCTACACCCAGTACACCCTGTACTTCCTGCGCTTTCTGATTGGCGTGATGGAGGCCGGCTTCGGCCCGGCGATCCTGTTTTACCTGGCGTGCTGGTTCCCGCGCAAGCACCTGGCGAAGATGAATGGCCTGTGGTTTCTGGCCGTGCCGCTGGCCGGTGCGGTGGGTGGCCCGGCGGCGGGCTTCTTGCTGGGGACCATGGACGGCGTGCTGGGCCTGGCCGGCTGGCACTGGTTGTTCCTGATGTCCGGGCTGCCGTGCGTGGTGCTGGGCCTGTTGGTGCTATGGAAACTGGACCGCGATATCGAAGCAGCGAAATGGCTGAGCCGTGAAGAGAAGGACCTGCTTGCACAGAACCTGGCCCAAGACAAACGCACCGAAAAGCCCATGCTTGGCTCGATCTGGCGGGTGTTGCTGACCCGCGAAGTGGCGATCATGGCGTTCATCTACTACGTGGTGAAAACCGCGTCCTATGGCCTGAATTTCTGGATGCCGCACCTGATCAAGTCCTCGGGGGTGCAGGACATGCTGTGGGTTGGCGTACTGTCGGCATTGCCTTATGCGGTGGCCTGCATCGGTATGGTGTTGCTGACTCGCCGCTCCGACCGCACCGGCGAGCGCAAGCGCTACCTGGTGTACTGCCTGCTCGCGGCGGCCTTGGGTTACCTGCTGGCGTGCCTGTACTCCGACTCGTCGGTGGCGATGATGGCCGCGCTGGTACTGGCCACCGCTGGCACCTTCATCGCCATCCCGATCTTCTGGACCATTCCGCAGTCGACCTTCTCAGGGTTGGCGATTGCCACTGGCACCGCTGCGATCAACTCGGTCGGGCAGCTGAGCGGTATTGTCGCACCGGTGATGGTCGGAAAGATCAATGACGTAACTGGCAGCACTTACATGGGCATGCTGTCCATCGCCCCGCTGATCCTGATCGCCTGCCTGGTGGTAATGCGCTACGTGCGCAACCCCAGAAGCTGATTGGCGCTGAGTCTTCGAACAACAACAAGAACAAGGCACACCCATGATCATTCTTTCCCGGCGAGCATCGCTGATGCTCGCGGCGCTTTGCTGCGCCTGCCAAACGGCACAGGCCGGCTTCATCGAAGACGGCAAAGGCAGCCTGGAACTGCGCAATTTCTATTTCGACCGCGACTTTCATGGCGACAGCGCCACGCAATCCCGGCGTGGTGAATGGGCCCAGGGCTTCATGCTGCGCCTGCAGTCCGGTTATACCGAGGGCGCGGTCGGCTTCGGCCTGGATGCAGCTGGCATGCTCGGGCTCAAGCTGGATTCGTCACCCGACCGCAGCGGTACCGGCCTGTTGCCCCGTGGTAGCGACAAACGTGCTGCGGATGACTACGCCAAGGCTGTCGCAACCTTCAAGGCGAAGCTGTCGCAGACCGAGTTGAAGGTCGGCGGCTTGAGCCCGCAGCTGCCATTGCTGGCGTCCAACAACAGCCGCTTGTTCCCCCAGTGGTACAACGGTGCGCAACTGGTCAGCAAAGACCTCGACCATTTTGTGTTCACGCTGCTGCAGGTGGATGCCACCAAATTGCGTGATTCAACCGACTTCGAGGACCTGACCGCCATGGCGCAGCAAGGCGCTTATCCGGCGACGGTTACCAGCGACCGGTTGAATTACGCAGGTGTCGATTATCAGCCACTGGCCAACCTGACCTTGAGCCTGCATACCAGTGAGCTCAAGGATCTGTTCCGTCGGGATTTTGCCGGGTTCAAGTTCAAGAACGCTTTGGGGCCAGGGGAGGTGTTCACCGAGTGGCGCTGGTTCAACGCCCGCGAGCAGGGTCGGGCGTTACTGGGCGAGGTCGACAACCAGGCGCTCAGTACCAACTTTGGTTACAACATCAAGGGCCATACGTTCAGCGGTGGCTACCAGAAAGTGCGTGGCGACACGGCATATGCCTATGTGGGCGGCACTGATACCTACCTGTTCAGTGAACAGCAAGTCAGCACCTTCGCCCTGGCCAACGAACGGGCGTGGATGCTGCGCTATGACTACAACTTCGCAGCCATGGGTATCCCTGGGCTCACCTTCAATGTGCGATATGTGAAGGGCGACCAGGTGGACCCGCAGCGCATCGCCAGTGCCAAGGGCAGGGCGTTGGCGGCGCGGGATGGGGAAGGGCGGGAGTGGGAGCGGACCACGGACATCACCTATGTGGTGCAGTCAGGCCCACTCAGGAATGTGTCTCTGCGCTGGCGCAATGCGAGCATGCGTTCGAATTTTGCCGATGCGGCGGATGAGAACCGGGTGATTGTGGGGTATACGTTTGAGCTCTGAAAACTGACGCGCCCTCGCTGTAGGAGATCACCCAGCCCTTTGGGCTGCCCTGTCGCGCAGAGAACTGTTACTGGCAAGCGCTCCGCGTACCCTGTGGGAGCGGGTTTACCCGCGAAGAATTTAACGCGGTGCATGGCACCGGCTGCGCCGGTGTTCGCGGGTAAACCAGCTCCCAAAGAGTCCCTTCTAAATCAATGAGTTATGTGCCGTTCTATGAGGGCGGCCTTGTGTCGCGATGGGCTGCGCAGCAGCCCCAGATTTCAAGGTGTCGTTAAAGGCGAACACCGGGCCACGAGTATGAGCCGTCTCGCTCACGGGGCGAAAATGGACATCTTTCTCCAGGTCACCCTCGTAAAGATCTTGACTTGCGCGCCTCTCAGCAGGCGTCAACCCTGCTTCGTTTGCTTTTCGCCTGGACTCTGATTCGATTGCCGTCTGCCACAACCCCCATTCGATCAAGTACATCACAAGACCTCACGAATATCGTCTTCGTTGTACATGACACCACGCATCGCCAGATTGTCCCGATCCGCCACGTCACTGCGACACCAGTGGTCCAACACCGTCGTGCCCCATTCGCGAATTCCATACCGATCACGCATTGTCCGGTCTGTCCATGGGCACGATCCATCTTCAAGGACAATGTGATGCATCAATCAATCTCCTTGGGTTTTCTGGACGTACGTGGCTTGCGCGGCTTTTTCGCCGGGCTTTTGCCGGGCTTGAGCTGCCAGCGGTCGGCATTGGCGAGCAGGCGTTCCTGGATTGCTGGTGGGTAGTCGCTGAGGGTGGTCACGGGGGGCACGGGCTTGCCGGGCATGCCGGCCTCGCGGATTACCTTTGGCCAGCGAGGTCGCCAGCACAGCATCAGGCTGAGCCAATGCCCGGTGCCGACGATGACAAAGGCGGGCCAGACCATCAACAGGGCGACCTTTGACAGCCAGCTGCTTTTGCGGAAGAAACGGCCAAGGCCTTCGAACTGGGCGCTGAACGCCTGGATGGGCGAGGGGAGCTGAGTACTCAGGCGGGGGCGGGGGACGGCATGCGGCCCTTCTTCCATGTAACGGCGGATGAATTCCCACTCGTCACGCAGCTCGCTGCCGCCTTGGCCTTGCTTGCCGACCAAGGCCATTTCCATGTGCGGCAGGCCGGTGAGGCTGGGGTGCCAGACAAGGCCGAGTCGCATGCCGGCGCTTAGGGAATCATCTTCTGGATAGATCCCCGTGCTGCCAGTTGTTCTCCAGGGAAAGGTTACGATACCGCCGCAACTGTCAGGCCGATGCAAGTGGACCTGTTGAGTTTTTCGGTTGAAGCGAATAAGTAGATGACGAGTGGTCAATACTTCCAATCGAGTGAATTTTATGCCGTATTTTAAATAAAAATATAATGCGGATCCCGAGGCAAAAGCCACGGCAATCGTAAGCAATGCGGCTAAAAAGGAGCTTGATTCAGGCTGGGTTATGTCAAACCAGATAGAGCCAGCAGTCATGAATATCCCGAAAGCTACCCCAGGGAGGACGCCACCTAATGTAGCGAGGGTAATAAGTCCCCGTTTTTCCTCTGCCCCCCCCGCAGCGCAAATCCATGAATACTTCATTTAAATTATAAACAGGTCCGCGTGCGCGAGGGTTATCACTGACCTGGCTAAAATGTATATTTTCATCCAGGTCGCCTTCATAAAAATTTCTATTGGCACGTTTTTCTGCAGGTGTCATACCTGCTTCATACGCTCTACGTTGAGCTTTCGACTCGGTTGCCATCTGCCAGAGTCCCCACTCGATCAAATACATTATATGACCTCGCTGAAAGCCGCGTGCAGTTTACTTAACTCTTCGTACTCCTCGTAGTGATTGGATTTTTTTCCTAATTGGAAGCAGCTACGTTTACACCATTTTTCCAGCGCGTCATCCTCAAAGATGTAAATTATTATAGTGATGACGAGTCCTACCCAGAATGCCCCCAATATTAGGCGAGTGAGTAATAGACGAGCGGCTTGCGTTCCAAGCTTGCTTGCCAATGCTGCCATGGATTTGGCCAGCATTTTCACAATTTTGTTTTGGGTGTTGCGTGAGAGTGAGTCAAAGAAAGGCTTTGCGGTTGCAATGGCCGATCCCGCTTCGGCTAATGATAATGTAATAGTCGCCAGAGCCCGCGATGAATAGGCTAGTGCTAGTATTCTTGATTTTTTTGTACTGTGTCCAGCAGCGCTATTTTGGGCATACCTATAATGTTCTGCCGCATCGACGAAGTCCCACCATGACAAGACCAGCCCCCCAGTACCCGCGAGACTAGCCCCCCAAAGCTTCAACCTCCCCAGTACCGCTGCTGCCCCTCGCCCCGTAACGCTTTTCGCCCCATATCGCGTTACCACTTGATCCACATAACTGGCGCCAATCTCAAACCCCGCCGCAGCCGTGGTCATCGCCGCCGCCATGAGTTCGGTCTTAACCCGTGCATCACTGTCGGGCAGCTCTCGCGCCTTGAAGGCCATCAACATACCTTCGAGCAGGCATACCAGGCCGGCAGCGCGCACCTTATAGAAGTCACTCTTCTTGCTGTCGGCCTGCATCAGCCCTTCAGCCCAGGCCTGGTCCAGGTACCGTGAAACCTGGCCGGCGCTGCGTTGAGGGTCTAATGGTTGTCCGTTGCGAGCCGCTTCACCCAGGCGAAAATCGACAGCCGGTTCATGCACCGAAGCAAACAGTGTCAGGCGCAAGCCATGGTGCAGGGCGCGGTCCACGCTGTTGGGAGCTCCAGTGCGCAGCACTTGCCGGCCCAGCGCGACGTACCAGGCATACAAGCCGATGCTGGCCGTGCTGCTTCTGTTCTGCAATTCTTCGTACAGCGCGTTGATTCGCCCGAAGGCACCGGCCGCGATATGCGCTTGCCGGGCCAGTGACTCGCGTAGCACGAACGATGATTCTGAAGGTGGTTCAGCTTTCGCTGCTTCCCGCAATGCTGCAAGCTCCTCACGAATATCGTCCTGGTTGTACGTGATGCCACGCATTGCCAGGTTGTCCCGATCCGCCACGTCACTGCGCCACCAGTGGTCCAGCACCGTCGCGCCCCATTCGCTAAGCTCCATGCCTATCACGCACTGGCCGGTTTGCTCGGCAAAGGCCAGGCCATTGATCAGGTCGGCATTGTCGTAGCGGTCCAGCGCCTGCAAAAGACGCTCACTGATCACCCAGCTGGCATGATCCTTGGCCCGCTCCTCGGCGGCGTGCTGGGCCTGCTGCATCGCCTGCTCGAAACCTTCCAGCTGATCGTGCATGGCCTGGCGGTCGATCAGATGGCCGTATTTCTGCTCAAACTTCTTGCTGAACTCGCCAGCCTCCTGGCGAGCCTGGACCTTGGCGCGCACATCGCTCTCGAACTTGGCGAGGTGCGGTTTCATCTGCTCGTCATGCGCGTCAGCCTGCTGCCTGGCCCGTTCGGAAAAAGTGTAGATTTCCGCGTGGACGAACGGTTGATGGCGAACGTTCTCAGCCATGACCGCCTGTTTGACGATCCGGTCGGCCACCATCTGCGGATAGAGCTTCTCGATCTCCAGAAACGATTGCGCGACCAGTAGCCGGCGTTCGTTGTCCACGCCCGGCTCCACCTCGCGCTGTAGCCACTGGGTTTTCACTTCGTCGACCGCAGCATTGCGCCAGGCATTGAGTTCCTGGGTAATGCCGATGGCGTCCTCGATGACGATGGCTGCACCACGCGGCTTGGTTTGATTCGCCAGCGGCGCCAGGGCTTGGCGTGACGCGTGTGGTGAGACGATCTGGTCGTTGTTGAACGGCTGCAGGTCCAGCAGCGCTTGCAGGTCTGCGTCGCCCTGGGCCTTGAAGTCGGCAACCCAGCCCAGCTGATCGTGCTTGAGGACGTGGGGTTGCGGTGGCGCATCGGAGGGCTGGATGAAACGGGCGATATCGATGGCCGGCAGGCTGCTGCGGTACTCGTCGTCGAGCAGGCGGTAGTTGTCGAGCATACGCGGGGTCAGCGGGGAAGGGCTGAACAGCGGGCGCAGTTCCTGGATATCGTCGAGGTCGTAGAGGGTGATGGTCCAGCCAAAGCCGCGGATGATTTCGGCCATGTTGCTGGCACTGGGGGCCGGCGCCCAGGGCGCGTCGGCGCTGATGTACAACAGCGAGCCGTTGGGTGCTACGCGGTACTGGCTGTGCCATTGATAGGCGGGTTCGCTGTGGCGCTTGATCAGCAGGTAGAGAAAGCCCTCGCGCAGTGGGCGGATGGCGTAGCTGGAATTAGTCAGCTCGCCGACATCCTGGAACGGGCTGAGATAGCCCGGCAATTTGGGCAGGCGGGCGCGTTGTGCTGGGTTGCCACCGATGGCGGCATAGCGCAGGGGCAGCAGTTCGAAGCGGCGGGTGCAGTCGGCGACGGGGCTGCTGCGCAGGGCGGGGCGGTAGCCCTCAGTGATGTGCCTGCACAGATCGAGGGTTTTGCTGAGAGAGTCCATGTTTGTGTACCTCAGTCCTTAGTGCGCAGGAATCGCTGCACGTTGTCCATCAGGGATGTGTGCTGCTCGCGTGTGGCGGCAATCGCGTTCTGCCAGGCTGTTGAGTTGCTGAGATGCTCGCCGTCGCGAACCTGCATGAGCACATAGCTGATGAGGTCTTTCTCACGGTCCAGGCCCTGTTCGCGCGCTTCATCCAGATAGTGCTGGATCAGGCCGACCCGAGTGCCGTGGCAAACAGCCGCCAGCGCCGGGCAGGACTGCCCGTCATTGAGCAATTCGGCAAGCTGGTAGCTCAGCGGGTCACCTGCCAGATCGGCCCAACAGTCTTCGTTCAATGTGATGGGCGGAATGTGTGTGGCTGTAGGCTGATCCCCACCGGAAATCTGCTGCCACAACCGTTTGTTCGGGTGCGTCACCGGTGACCACCAGTGATGAATAGGGGCCAGCCACTCGCTTATCCCTGGCAGTTCGCGGTGCCTGTCGAGCACTTGCAAAGCTGCAGCGGTTTGAAAGCGCAAGAGGTACGAATGGCCGTCAGGGCCCGTGACGATATTGGCATGGCTCAAATGCCGGGCGAGTTGCACCGGTGGTAGCGCGCTGACGACCCAGCCACATACCGCACCCGCTGCAAGCTGCTCGAGTTGCCATTGAAAATCGTACTGGGCCGACACATCGGAACCGGGCCGCGATCCGAACAGCCAGGGGCCTGCCGTTCGCAGGTTGCTGAACTGGGCTTGTTGCAACAGCGGCCAGCAGCGGTCCGCATAGTGCCGAGTCAGTTCATCCTGTGCCTTGGGGGACAGATTGGCCATTTCCACGATGGCGCTCAGGCGATACCGGTCGGATGCCCGCAGCACCTCGACCATTGCTCTGACAAATGGGCTGGGCATCAGCTTGCTCCCTGCATGCGAATCACGCTGTGGCCTTGCTCGATCGCTTTCAGCAAACAGCTGAGGCAAACGGGCTCGCCAGGTTCGGGTACGCCAGAGGTCGATGTCGTGCGCTGGCTACCGGTTGTCTGCTGGCTGAGCGGCCCCTTGAAGGCCAGCGCCAGGCCGTCCAGCGTGATGCCGGCGCCATCGATGCGCAGCAAGCCGGCCGGGCTCCTGATTGTCAGGCTTTCGCTGACCTGGATGTCGTAGACTTTTGTGGTGTGCCGGATGGCTTCACCTGTCTGCAAGGTACTGTGACCGGCCACGACTTGCTCCAGGTGCCCACCGATTTCTACCGTGTGGTTGGCCTTGGTGGTGTCCTGGCGATGGTTGCCGACCTGTTCGATGCGGTCCTGGCCGGTGATGATGGTATGGGTCCGGCCAATGGTCAGGCTGTCGTCATTGCCGATTTCCTGTACACGGTTCTGCCCGACGCTGACAGACTCATCCCGGGCAACATCTTCCCGTCGATCCTGGCCAATCGAAACAGTCTCGTCTCTTTCGACACGTTCGCTGCGGTCGTTACCGACTTGCGTGGTTTCGTCATGCTTGATGACATTGTTCTGGTCTTTTTCTGCGTGGATGAAGACTTCCTGCCTGCCCAGCTCGTCCTCGAAACGCAGCTCGTTGAAACCATCGCCCTTGTGGGTCTGGCTCTTGATGGTCATGCGCGTCTTGTGTTCGGGCAGGTCGTAAGGCGGTAGCTGATCGCCGCAGTAGGTGCGCCCGGTGATCATCGGCTGGTCGGGGTCGGCGTTGACGTACTGGATGATCACGTCCTGGCCAATCCGTGGAATCGCCATCGAGCCCCAGCTGCCGCCGGCCCAGCCTTGCGACACCCGTACCCAGCAGGAGCTGAATTCGTTGTTGTTGCTTTCCCGGTCCCAAGGGAAGCTGACCTTAACCCGGCCCCACTCGTCGCAATAGATCTCCTCGCCGGGCGGGCCGACCACGGTGGCCATGTGCGGGCCGTCGATGCGCGGTTTGGCCAACGGTGCCGGGCGCCATTCACCTCTGCCGGGCACCAGTACGGCTTCCTGTTTGTAGCGCGTGCCTTGCTCGGCGCCGGTGGCCTCTTCCTGCAGGCTGGTGAACTGGATGCCTTCGTGGTGCACGCTGATCGTGCGCCAGTGCACGTTGAGGTCTTCACGCGGGTGCTCGACAAGGGTGAAACTCAGCCCTGGTTGCAGGCGCACATCGTCGCCCTCGACCTCGGCAATGCGCGCATCGTGGCGCAGGGCCGTGAGGCGGGTGGCGGTGAACGGGACACCGACCGCATCCCGCTTGTAGCGCCCGGGGTAGTCGAAGCGCTCATAGTTCTGCGACTGGTGGGTGATGTTGCCGTCAGTCGCGCGGTGTTCCTGGCGGTATTGCGGGTTGGTGAAGGTGTAGTCC